>NZ_CP053348.1:4282500-4512651 GCF_013394595.1 Winogradskyella forsetii | reverse complement strand
GTAAACATTGCCATTGTTCCAGATGAAAACATGGTCAATGAAGCAAAAAGGGAAGCTGGTTCCAATTAATAAACTTTTATGAAAACCATTCGGCATTTACAGCTGAGTTAAATATCTTACAGACCTTATAAATTTTAAAATTATAAGGTCTTTTTCATGCTTTCACTGGGACGTCTAAAAGAGCAATTAATAATATATTTAGAGGATTGACGCTCATAAAATTGCCGATAAAACGCAAGATATTTTGACATTCCTGAAGTGTTGGGATTGCAGAATTTGAGATTATTCTTATAGGCAAATAGAAAGTAAGTGCTCAACAGCTAAATTCCGACAACGTCGGAATCAATGATTTTCAGAAATAATGAGCAACAAGGATGATTCTGAAAACTAATCTAGGATTGTAACTAATAGAATAATAAAATCCTAAATCCTTAATGTATTAGCGAATGGCGCTTTAGCGATTTCCTAACAAATCGTTTTGATTTTTTGGTTCGTTTTGCATCAAGGCAAAATGAACAGATTAAAAAAAAGAAGACCGAAGTCAAATAAATTGCTATCAATACGGAATGACTATAAAAAAAGTTGAATGAAGAGGTAAACATTGCCATTGTTCCAGATGAAAACATGGTCAATGAAGCAAAAAGGGAAGCTGGTTCCAATTAATAAACTTTTATGAAAACCATTCGGCATTTACAGCTGAGTTAAATATCTTACAGACCTTATAAATTTTAAAATTATAAGGTCTTTTTTTATGATGATAAAGTACATTGCCCAAAACACCAACTTACCAGAAAACAGTATCAAAAGTACGGTTCAATTGTTGAACGAAGACTGCACCATTCCCTTTATTTCACGCTACAGAAAAGAAGCCACAGGAAATTTAGACGAAGTACAAATTGGCGACATCGTAAAATACAAAGAGCAATTTGAAACGTTGGAAAAACGAAAAATCGCTATTTTAAAAGCTTTGGAAGAACAAGATGTTCTGACCAAAGATTTAAAACAAAAGATTGAACACACCCAAGATTTAACCACACTAGAAGACTTATACTTACCCTTCAAGAAAAAACGCAAAACAAAAGCTGAAACGGCTCGTAAAAACGGTTTAGAACCTTTGGCAAAAATCATAATGAGTCAATCCCGAAACTTCGGGTCCAATGATTTACAATCCATTGCTCACAAATACATAAAAGGCGACATCAAAACCGTTGGCGAGGCTCTCGAAGGCGCAAGACATATTATTGCCGAGTGGATTAACGAACGAACCGATATTAGAAATCTAATTAGAAAGCAACTTCAGCGTCACGCCATAATTTCGTCTAAGGTTATCAAAACAAAGTCGAATGAAGAGACAGCTCAAAAGTTTAAAGATTATTTTGATTGGTCTGAGTCTTTAAGCCGAATTCCATCACATCGCTTGTTAGCTATTTTGAGAGCGGAAAGCGAAGGCTTTATTCGTGTGAAAATAGAAATTGACGATGATAAGGCTCTAGAACAAATTGACAAAAGAATTATAAAAAGTAAAGGTGACTGTGCTGACCAAATAGAATTAGCGATTTCAGATGCTTATAAACGCTTATTGTTTCCATCGCTGAGTAATGAAGCTTTAAGTAATGCCAAAGAAAAAGCAGATGAATCCGCTATTACCGTTTTTGCTAAAAACTTAAAGCAATTATTGTTGGGTTCGCCTATTGGCGAAAAACGGGTTTTAGCTATCGACCCAGGATTTAGAACCGGTTGTAAAGTGGTTTGTTTGGATGCCCAAGGGAATTTAAAACACAACGAAACCATTTATCCACACGCACCAAAAAACGATAGCATTGGTGCTATAAAAAAAATTTCATCCTTATCAGAAGCCTATAAAATTGAAGCCATTGCTATAGGCAACGGAACAGCATCTCGAGAAACAGAAGCATTGATTCGGAAAATCCAGTTCAAAAATGAGATGCAAGTGTTTGTGGTCAGTGAAGCTGGAGCCAGTATTTACTCCGCATCAAAAATTGCCCGTGAAGAGTTTCCCAATTATGATGTTACCGTAAGAGGTTCGGTTTCCATTGGCAGACGTCTTCAGGATCCATTAGCGGAATTGGTTAAAATCGATGCCAAATCTATTGGTGTTGGTCAATATCAGCATGATGTGGACCAGACCAAACTTCAAAAACAATTGGATACCGTTGTAGAAAATTGTGTGAATGCGGTTGGCGTTAATATCAATTCAGCAAGCAAACCTTTATTGAGTTATGTATCTGGAATAGGGCCAAAACTGGCAGAAAATATTTTTGATTATAGAACGGCACATGGTGTTTTCAAATCGAGAAAAGACATTATGAACGTGCCACGTTTAGGAGGTAAAGCGTTTGAACAAGCGGCTGGGTTTCTTCGGATTAAAAACGCGAAGAATCCTTTGGACGATTCGGCTGTGCACCCAGAACGGTATACTATTGTGAAACAAATGGCTAAAGACGAAGGTGTTTCGCTTCAAGAGTTGATTGGAAATAAAACGTTGCTTCAAAAGATAGATTTAAAAACATATGTTTCAGAACAGGTTGGTCTATTGACGCTTCAAGATATTATTAAAGAACTTGAAAAACCTGGATTGGACATACGAGAAACAGCGAAAGTATTCACATTTAACCAAAATATAAAAATCATAACCGATTTGCATGAAGGGCAATTATTGCCTGGCATTGTAAACAATATTACCAATTTTGGCTGTTTTGTAGATGTTGGGATTAAGGAAAGTGGGTTGATTCATGTCTCCAATTTAAGCGACAGTTTTGTAAAAGATGTGAATGAGCATGTCCATTTGCACCAACAAATTATTGTAAAGGTTTTAGATGTGGATTTAGTACGGAAACGGATTCAACTCAAGCTACATAAATAATTCTCCTAAGTGGTATGAACTTTTCTCTTCTGAGTAAACTTTCAGTAATTGAAAATGTAATCATATTCTCGTTAATTAATTTGGCTTAATTCTTGAGGTAGTTAATTTTAACTAAAATCAACTACTATGAAATCACTCTACATTCAAATTACTCTTAATCTTCTAATTTTAATTTTCGGCGGGTACTCTGTTAATGCCCAGGATAATTCTTTTATTCTAAATGCTTATAGGAATTATACTGAAGCAGCTCGTGAAGTCGTTTATTTGCACCTCAACAAATCTACTTATATCACTGGTGAAGACATAGGTTTTACCACTTACGTATTAGACAAAAAAGATAAAAAACCTTCTTTTATCACTACCAATTTATATGTAAGTATTGAAGGTGAAGACAAAAAGATATTGAAACAGAAACTCATTAAGGTAGTTGATGGCGTCGCTTCAAATACATTTGAACTTGATTCTTTATTTTCCTCTGGAAATTACAAAATAAAAGCATATACCAACTGGATGCTTAATTTTGATGAGAAAAATTATTTTTCAGAATCTATTAGAATACTCAATCCTAATAACGAAAACGATCTTAGTGAAAAAAGAATAGAAAACCATATTGATGCCCAATTTTTACCCGAAAGCGGCCACTTATTAAACGGTGTTATTAACGTCGTAGGTGTTATTATAAAAGACCAACTTGGTTTTGGTATTCCTTATGCTGAAGGTGAAGTTGTCGATAAAAACAATGAATTATTAACATCATTTAAAACGAATCAGTTTGGCATTGGGAAATTTCAATTATTACCAAAAACCGATATGTCTTACAAAATAAAAATCAGATATGCTGATGAGGATATTAGTATTAATCTCGGTCATAAAACTGAAAAAGAAGGCATTATAATGTCACTTAAAAGTTTAAAATCTAAATTTTTAGTATCATTAATTACAAATGATGAAACCTTAAACCGTATTAAGCATAAGAGACATACATTACTCATTCATAACGGAGACAAATACGACTTTATAAATGTTTATTTTACTGATAAAACTGAGATAATACTAGAAATTGAACATGGCCAATCTGCAAAAGGCATTAATATTCTAACACTATTTAATGAAAATGATGAACCAATTTCAGAACGTTTGTTTTTTAACTACCAAGGTATAGACGCTATAAAAACTAATGGTATAAATGTAAGTAAATCTAAAGATTCAATAAACATAAACCTGAATTTTAAAGACTCAAAAGTTTCAAACAACAATTCAATTAGCGTTTCAATTTTACCAGCGAAAACGAAATCATACAATCACCATCACAATATTATTTCATATACCTATTTAAAACCTTACATAAACGGAAATATTGAACAAGCTAAATACTATTTTGAAAATGTAGATGAGAAAAAAAAATACGAATTAGACAATTTATTAATTACACAAGGTTGGAGCAGTTATAATTGGGATAAAATATTTAGTGATTCCTATAATCGAACCTATGCATTTGAGCAAGGAATTACCATAAAGGGAAACCTAAACTCTAAAGTAAAAAATGACGATGTTAATTACGTTATATATGGAACGAAAGATGAACTACCTCGATTGTTTAATATAGAAAACGGAAACAACCATTTTGTAATCCAGAATGTTTTTTCTAACACTATTGAATTATCAGAAATAACTAAATCTAATGGTTTAATCCCTGCTAACTTGTATCTTCAATTTTTTCCGAATAAAATTCCACAACTCCATCACAATGATGTTTCACTTTTAACAAAATCATTAGAAAAACCTCAGGAATTCATGAGAAATAACGATTTCGTTATATTTGATAAAAATGTGCAAAAACTTGATGAAGTTACTGTAAAGTCTCAAGTCAAAATAAAAAAACAAATGGAGAATGAACTAAATCATGGGAGGTTTGGCAAAACCTTTGTATTCGATGAGCAAGATGAAAACACCTACATCACATTAGAGAGTTTTTTAAAATTTAAGGCGGGGAATTTATTAGAACAAAGCATAGGACCTAATGTTTCACTCAATAAATGGACAACTTACGGAGAACAAAATGACAGTTCGACAGACCGAGGTAGCCCAAGTTCTGTAAATATTTTTTTAAATGATATGTTATTAAATAATGACGACGAATGGAAACATCTATTTTTATCTGAAGTCGATTTTATTGAAATAAACAGATTTGGTATATCGGACGGTATGAGAAGCCCAAAAGGATTTATTAAAATATACACAAAAAAGTTACCAACTAAACGTAGCCGAAAAAAGACAACAAAAGCATATAACTTACCTTTAACTTTCAGTGACCAAAAAAAATTCTACGTACCAAAATATAGCTATTATAATAATGATTTTTACAATTTATATGGTACTATAGACTGGAAACCGAATCTTAAAATAGATCAACAAGGCAACTGTTCGTTTAAAATAGAAACACCAGAAGTTCCTGTGATATTGATAATTGAAGGTATGACTGAAAATGGGAAATTGATATCTGAAGACAAATATATTTCATTAAATACTTCAGAATAATAATTGAGACAAGTACATTGCTAAAAACCGCCTTCCATCCTATTTACAAACATCCGCTTCCAAAAGGCCATCGCTTTCCTATGGAAAAATATGAGCTGTTACCTCAGCAGCTTTTACATGAAGGCACTTGTGTGGAATCTAATTTTTTTCAACCTGAAAAACCAAATGACAAACACATTGTTGCCGTTCATACAACAGACTATTACTATGATTTAATCAATCTCACCTTAGACCAACGTGCCGCTCGTAAAATCGGATTTCCACTTAGTGAAGTTTTAGTAGCACGTGAAGTGATTATTGCAGATGGCACAATGAAAGCTAGTGAGTTTGCGCTAGAACACGGAATCGCCATGAATATTGCTGGCGGAACGCATCATGCCTACTCTAATCGTGGAGAAGCCTTCTGTATGCTCAATGATCAAGCCATTGGAGCACGCTATCTTCAGGATAAAGGCTTAGCAGAAAAAATTTTGATTGTTGATTTAGATGTACATCAAGGTAATGGTACAGCAGAAATTTTTAAGCATGATACTTCGGTTTTTACGTTTTCAATGCACGGCAAAAGCAATTATCCATTTAAAAAGGAAATCAGTGATTTAGATATTGCTTTAGAAAATGACGCAGATGATGCAACGTATTTAAAATTATTAAAAGACACATTACCAAAATTAATACAAGAACAGCAACCCGATTTTATCTATTATCTGTGTGGTGTTGATGTTATTGCTTCAGACAAATTAGGCAAACTTGGTCTGTCGGTGGAAGGTTGTAAAGCTAGGGATCGTTTTGTGTTAGAGCAATGCAAAAGCAACCAAATTCCCGTAATGTGCAGTATGGGTGGCGGCTATTCACCAGATATTAATACCATTGTTGAGGCGCATGCGAATACGTTTCGGTTGGCGCAAGATCTGTTCTTTTAAATCAGAATTTAACCCTAAACGTTAAATTAGGCGTTCGACCCAAAGAGCGTTGGTTAATTTCTTCTACAACACCATTATTAAATCTATAAAATGAATTAATAATATTCTCTTTATCCAAAAGATTCCAAATAGCGATCCCGAAATTAGCCGTTGTCGTTTTACTCAATTTGAAATCATATAATGCCGAAATATCGACCCTTAAGTAGTCTTCTATTTGACTAGAATTGGTAGCTTCATAATTAATAGTGTTATCAATAATTTCATTTCCAGCCACAGGAATAGTTTTTGGACGTCCGGAATTCCAATTCAAACCTGCCGAAACTTTAAGGTGGTTTGAGCTGTAATTCGTGCCAAAAGCAATAGCATGTGTGATATCAAAATTACTAGGAAATGTGTTTTCGGGTAAGGACTGAAATGTATAATCGCTGTTCATATAGGCGTAACTCAACCATGAATTGAATTGATTAAACTGTTTGCGAACAATAAAATCAATGCCTTGAACCTCATAATTGCCAGCAGTTTTAATAAATTCATATTGGTTTTGAAATCCTTGACTTTGGGTTGTGATGCCTTTTACGTTTTTATAGTAGCCTTCTGCACTGACCAACCAACTGTTTTTATTAAACGAAACTCCTGCTGAAATTTGCCTGCTCTTTATAACAGGAATATCGCTGTCATTTGATAATTGCCAACGTCGTTTTTCCACGCCCAAAAAATCATTTTGGAAATTTATGATTTGTGAGGTGTTCTGGTGTTTAAATTCCCCTAACACTTCAACAGAAAAATGTTCCATGAATTGATGCGAAACACTTAATCTCGGTTCCAACAAATGCTTATTAAACTTCCCCATATAATTATACCTTAAACCTGCATTTAAATTGGTATTTCTATCTTTTGATTGGTAGGAAAGCTGTGAGAAAGCACCATGCGTTCTTAAAACTTTGGACACTAAATTTCTAAAAATCGGCTGATCAACATCATCTAAGTTAGTGATCTGGGTTTCAACAAAATGATAACCGTTTCTCCATTTTAAAACATCACTAAGCTTATAGTCTACTTTTAATTTGATACTGGTTTCAGACACTTTATTTTCTTGAAGAAAACGTTGCTCTTCTAAAATATTCGCATTTACGGATTTTAGTTGGTAGTCTGTTTCATAGACTTCTAAAGCGGTTTGCCATTTTCTATTCCAGATTTTTGAATATGAAACAGCTCCTGCTATACTATTTTGAGTTAAACTGCTTTTCCTCGAATTTTCGTCCGAATTAACAACCATATTTTCATTGAACACCAATTGGTTGGCAACATTGATAAAGTTTACGCGTAGTTTTTCATTGGCATTAATCTTATAAAGCCAACGTAAAGAGACATCATAAAAATCGAATGTTTTGTCTGAATTTATAATGTTCATATCATTATTTTCAACTTCAGTATCTTGTGAAATACGTTCGAAAAAATTAGTGTACGTTGGTGTTTCCGTGAAATCACTAATCGATTTACGTGCGGCTACCTGAAGTGATGATTTGTCGCCAATGGGCACATCAGCAAACCCATTGGCATCTATAAAATTAATGCCTAAACTGCCGTTAAAATTTTTATTCACTTCACTATCGGTTTGCATGGCAATAGTACCTGAAACACCATCGGTAAACTCAGTGCCAGAACCATTTTTTGTTAAGGTGACACGTTGTGTAATCTGCGGATTGAACATGGAAATCAATCCGAAAAAATGACCAGATTGGTACATTTTAATGTCATCCCAAAGTATTAAATTTTGATCATGCGTACCACCTCTTATATTAATATTCGACACGGTTTCGTTGCTACTTTGAATACCTGGAAAAGCCTGTACGGCTTGCAAGACATCTGTATCTATTAAACCTGGAAGGATATCGAAATCGGAAATATCAATCTCAAAAGCACCATTTTTCAACTTATTGATGCCGTTTACGATATAACCAGAAACCATGACTTCAGATAATTTTTGAAGTTTTTCATTTGAATTTTTAGCCACCACTAAAATCATTTTGTCAATGGTTATGCTGTAAACGAAATCTGTTTTTTCTTCTAAATAAAATAAAACCTCGTTTAGATCTAAACGTTTTGGTGGTGGAATAATCTTTACCTCAGAAATCACATCTTCTGCATAATTAAATTGAATATTAAATTGTGTTTCTAAGGTTTTTAGGATTTCAATGAGTGGTGATTTTTCGTTGGTATGCTGTGCCTTCGTTTCATGAACGAAAAAAAGACTTAAAAATAGGATTAAAATGTACCGTTTAGTTGGTTTCGCCATAAATTAGAACTTGGTTGGGTGTACTAATTTTAAAGGTTAAATTCATAGGTTTAGTGATAGATATTAGGGCATTTTCAAGGTCATTGTGAACAAATGCTCCTGTAAACAATCTGGTATTATTTGCGTTTTTAAAAGTGACCTCAACGATATACTGACGTTCTAACTCTTCAATAACATGTTGGAGCGGAATAGCTTTGAACGCACTTCTATTATTGGTCCAAATGGGTTGAGACGCTGTTGTTTGAGTTTCAGTAAAAGTACGGTTTAAAATACGATACGTTTCTCCAGCTGTCAATTGCCTTTTTATAGTATCTGACGTTACGCTGACCTTACCTTCATAACAGGTGACTTCAAAATAATTAGTTCTGGATTTTACATTGAATTCCGTACCAACTACGGTTACTATACCATTGTTCGTAATCACACTGAACGTTTGTCCTTTAGTGACTTTAAAATAAGCTTCGCCTTCAAGGTTTAATTGTCGCTTTTTAGCCCAAATGTCCTTATCATAGACAATTTTAGAATCTGCATTTAAAGTCACGGAAGATAAATCTGGTAATCTTATAGTAGCTTGTTCACTAGCTAAAGTTTGAGTTTCTACTTTATCTGAATTGAAAACTGTAAAATAGACAGCAACACCTATAATCAAAATACTGGCAACACGAAGCAGTGGTTTTATCCAATGTAAACGGTTTACTGTTGGTGTATTTTCGTAGGCTTTTTTAAAGGTTTTAAAATCATCAACTTTAGAAAAATGAGACGCTTTAAAATATTGCGCTTTATCAATTATGTCTTGATGTAAGGCATAGTCGTTGCGCTCACTAAATACTTTTTCTTCAGCATTTGTGAGGTTGTTGTTCAACCATTTTTTTAATAAATCGTCTTCTTCCATAACATATTCCCTAGTTATATAACAACTTAGGTTTCAATTCTCCTGATTATTTTATCTTAAATCCCTTAAGTTCTTTTTTAAGGATATTGAACGCACTGTAAATTCTATATTCAACTACTTTTTGGGTTACTCCTAGAAGTTCAGCAATTTCGCTATGCTTCTTTCCTTCAACCTTACTCAATAGAAAAGCGACACGCTGTTCTTCTTTTAAATTTGAAAGCACTTTGTTATATGTTTCTAAATACTCTTGCTGTTCTAAAATAAATTCAGGTGTTTCACTGGTATAATGTTTCGGTTTTATTTTTTGATATTTTAAAACGACTTTTTGGTGCTTAAATTCATTGAGCATCATATTATTGGCAATGGTAAATAAGAAGGATTTTGCTTTGGCGAAGGTTACTTTTTTACAATTGTCCCAAAGTTTCATAAAGGCATCCTGCACCTTGTCTTTAGGGTTAAATTGTGCGCCGTATTTGTAATACAAAAAATCATGTAGGTCGTCTGCGTATGTATTGTAAACACGCTCAAAAGAAGCACTTTCGCATATATTTTCGTCGAGATGTTTTGGCAAGTTACCTTAGTTTGCCCTAAAGGTATTGAAATATTTTTTTAAAAACATTCAGTAGTTTTTACAACTCAATTGTTATATATTAAATGGCATGCATCAAATTATAGCCACAATGAAATTACGAGTTTCCATTTTACTACTTTTTTTAACGAGTCTCATTTTTACATCCTGTAGAAAAGAAGAAACGGAATTTATTGAAGCACCAGAAGATGAAACCCTAACTTCAAATTCTAATGTTGCCTTATTGATGCAACGCACCGCTACAACTGATGGTTCAGTAGATAATATTGTGGTTCGCGCCAATTGCTTTGTTGTTGCTTTTCCTTTTACGGTTAATGTTAATGGCGCACAAATCACTATTAATTCCCAAGACGATTATGCCCTTATTGAATGTGTTTTTGAGGAAGTTGAAGACGATAATGACACTTTGGAAATCGTGTTTCCCATCACTATAACTTTAGCGGATTTTACTGATATTGAAATATCAAATACTGCAGTTCTAAACAACTATATTAATACCTGTAATGGTGAAAATGTTGCTGATGATGATATTGAATGCTTGGATTTTCAATATCCAATTACCGCTTTCTTGTTCAATTCAAACAACGAATTATTAGAAACCATAACCCTAGAAAACGATGGACAACTTTATGGGTTTATTGATGATATCGACGACGATGATATTATCACTATAGAATTTCCTATTACAGTCATACTTTCTGATGGTTCAGAACTTGTTATCAACAACCTCAACGCATTGGAAATCGCCATTGAAAATGCCCAAGATACTTGCGATGAAGATGACGATTACGATTATAACGATGATGATTGCGACGACTGCACACCTGCGCAAGTTGAAACCTTATTAACGGGTTGTACAAATTGGCAAGTCGATAAATTAGAGCGCAACGCTACCGACTACGATGATATTTATGAGGGGTATGATTTTAATTTCTTTACGGACGGAACGCTATCTGTTAGTTGGAATACTGTAACCGTTTATGGTACATGGACAGCTAGTGGTTTTGGAAATAATTTAGAGGTTTTGATTGATGTGCCTAGTTTACCATTATGTAATAATAATTGGATTGTGCACGAGATTGAAAACTGTAGTGACGATACAAAAATTGATTTAAGAGTAGGCGATGATGATCGCTTACGCTACGAAAATGATTGTAACTAATTTTTAACTTAAAATATAATAATTATGAAAAGAGAATTTTTTTATGGCATTTTACTAATGATGAGTTTTACCTTATTGTCTTCAACCTGTTCTTCGGATGACGATGGTAATAATCAAAACGATAATTCACAGGAAATTGCACAAATTGAAACTGAAGTAGAAGCTGGTACTTGGAGCATTATAAGTTATATCGATTCTGGCAGTGATGAAACAAATGATTTTAACGGCTATAACTTTACCTTTAGCACAGATGGAACATTATCTGCAACAAATGGTACTGCCTCTTATACTGGTACTTGGTCTGTTACGGATAGCAATAATAGCAGCGATGACAGTAGTGATGACGATGATATTGATTTTAATATCTTTTTCCCGGTAGCAGAAAGCAATGATTTTGAAGATTTAAACGACGATTGGGATGTGGTGTCCCATACTAATACTACGTTAAGTCTTATTGATATTAGTGGCGGAAATGGTGGAACCGACACATTGGTTTTTCAAAAAAACTAGATGAAAAAGAAATATTCCACTGTATCAAACGCCTATTGATTGGATTGAGTTAAGCATTTGATTACTTGTAGAAAATGGCTTCTCAGTACAGAGGCTCAGAAGCCATTTTAACTTAAAAAACTAAAAATGCTCAAAAAACTTATCATTTTCGGTATTCTGATTATTAGTGTAATTGTTGCCTACAATTACATCTATCAAGACCATAGAACTATTGAAAAGGAAACGGCAGCATTTGTAATGACGGCAAATGCTATTGGTAATGAATTTTCGAGTAATTTAAAAATGGCCGAAACAAAATATCTAAATAAGACTGTTGAGGTATCTGGTAGCATTTCAGAAATGAATACCATGGAAGTTACTTTAGACGACAAGGTGTTTTGTCAGTTTTCAGAAGCCTTAGAAGCTCCGATAGAAGAAGATACAAAACTAAAAATAAAAGGACGTGTTATTGGCTACGATGATTTATTAGAACAAGTAAAATTAGACCAATGCACTATTATTAATACTAAAAATTAACCAATTAAATTTAAACATTATGAAAACAAATTACACACTAAAAATGGCATTACTGTTACTTATCGCTACATTTTGCTTTTCGAATTTAACCGCTCAAGTAAGAATCTTGAGACTTGATCCAGCCACAAACTCTGTTACCCTAAAAAACTTTGGGGATAGTAATGTCCCTATTTCTGGATATTGGTTTTGTAATTTTCCCATGTATGCCCAAGTAGGTGATATGACAAGTACAGCGAGCTTAGAGCCTGGTGAAGAAGTGAATATAGGAAGTACTATAAATTTTGCTGTTGCAGATGGAGAATTTGGATTGTATACCACAAATTCGGAAGGTTTTGGATCTTCTAATGCCATGATAGATTACATTCAATGGGGAAGTGCAGGACACCAAAGGGAATCTACAGCTGTTGGAGCTGGCGTGTGGGATGCTGGTACGTTTGTAAATGTTTCCCCTCCTTTTGAATATAATGGAGATGGCACCCAAAATGGTGTTGCATTTTGGGTTACTCTTGGTGTTGACGATTTTGAGACCATCAGCCAAATAGAGCTTTTCCCAAACCCAACTTCAACCACTTTACATATTGCTATTAGCCGTAGTGTGCTTAACGGAACGATAGGTATATATGATATTTTAGGTAAGCAAGTCTTAAGCCAGAGTATTAACTCTAGTGATGAATTACAAGTTGATGTTTCAAACTTAATTAATGGCTTGTATTTAATAAAAATCGCTACAGAAAATGGTGTAGAAACCAAACGTTTTATTAAAAACTAAAGCAGTCTAAAAAAGAGACCAAAACCCTTTTTTTATATCCAATAGCATCATGAAATATACCTTTATATGTTCACTACTATTGTCATGCTTTTTTTTAAGTGCTCAAGACGATGATTTGCTCAGTGAAATTGACACCGATTCTGTAGTTAACTATGCTACAGCCGCTTTTAAAGGTTTGAAAGTTGTAAATTTTGAATCCACAAAACTCGTGGCTAAGCAAGAGTTAACCTTTATTGTTTCGCATCGTTTTGGAAGTATAAAGAATGGGTTTGACAGTTTCTTTGGATTAGATGACGCCGTTACCAGACTGAATTTTGTATATGGCATTACCGATGCCGTTAACATTGGCGTTTCTAGAAGTTCGTTTCAAAAAATTCATGAAGCTTCAGCAAAATATCGATTGGTTAGACAAAAAGAAAATGGATTCCCATTGACCATCGTTGGCTTTAATTCCGTACTTATAAATTCTGCATTAGAAAAAGAAAATTTACCGAAGTTAGAATTTAAAGACCGTTTAGGTTACACCGTACAAGTGCTAATCTCGAGAAAAGTAAGTTCAAAATTGTCGTTAGAATTAGCACCGACGTTTTTTCACGACAATTTTGTGGCTTACAAAGACCAACACAATTCACAGTATGCTATTGGGTTTGGCGGACGGCAAAAATTAGCGAAACGCTGGTCCATCAACGTCGATTATGGTTGGCATTTAAATAGAGC
This sequence comes from Winogradskyella forsetii, assembly GCF_013394595.1. Taxonomy (GTDB): domain Bacteria; phylum Bacteroidota; class Bacteroidia; order Flavobacteriales; family Flavobacteriaceae; genus Winogradskyella; species Winogradskyella forsetii. The sequence goes on along the minus strand of NZ_CP053348.1, from coordinate 4,498,858 downwards.
AGAAAATTCACCATTTAAAAATCCGTTGTCCATTGGTTTCGATTTAGAAACGGGCGGCCACGTGTTTCAGATGCATTTCTCAAATGCCCAAGCCATGAATACTAATGGGTTTTTAGGCCAAGCGACAGGAGACTGGACGGATGGTAATATTTATTTTGGGTTTAACCTAAGTCGGGTGTTTTAAAAAAGAGAAGAACTATGAAACTTAAAATTCTAATATACATTCCAGTAATAGTCTCACTTTACAATTGTTCGTATGTAAATGAAGACGATTTAACAGAAGACCTTATCATTGAAGAGGTGACTACTTATGAAGACAATATCAAAACCATCATTGATACTAACTGTATTTTTTGCCATAACAATCCACCAGTAAACGGCGCACCAATGCCATTGACCACCTACGCCAATGTAAAGGATGCAATTGAAAACAGAGGCTTAATCAACCGAATTTCTTCCACAGATTTAGGGTTTGTAATGCCATTTGGTGGCCCAAGATTACCACAAAATTTAATAGACCTCGTCATCCAATGGGAAGCCGAAGGATTAATGGAAAATTAGCGTATTATGAGACAAATTATAGGTTTATTCCTGCTTTTAACTGGCACAATTGCCACAAGTCAAAATAGATATTTGACCAAAACCGGCGAACTTTCCTTTGAGGCTTCCGTGCCTTCTTTTGAAGAAGTAGCCGCAAAAAATGAATCCGTTACCGCGATACTAAATACTGAAAATGGTGAATTTGCAGCTTTAGCGTTAGTCAAAGCCTTCAGATTTAAAAATGCTTTGATGGAAGAGCATTTTAACGAAAACTATGCGGAATCTGATACGTATCCCAAAGCGCTATTTAAAGGGGATATAAACGGTTTTGAACTTTCTAATTTAAGTAAAACCGAGTCTAAAATGACCATTAATGGCTCCCTCACATTTCACGGTGTTACTAAAACCCAGAATTCCATTCCCGTAATTCTAAAAATGGAAGCTGATCACATAATGATATCTGGCAGTTTTAAAGTTATGGTTTCGGACTTCGAGATAGAGATTCCTAAAGTTGTAAAGAATAAATTATCTGAAGAGGTTGCTGTTGTTTTCAATTTTAAGCTGAAGAAGAAATAGATAACTACAAAATACCGTGAATAAAAGCAATAGCCCACAAACGCCTTATTGGTGTTTTAACTATCTTTGTATAAAACACAGAAATTATGTTATCAAAATCCATAGAAGCCGCATTAAACAAACAAGTTAGAATTGAAGCAGAATCTTCACAAATCTATTTAGCGATGGCCATTTGGGCAGAAGTAAAAGGACTGGAAGGCATCTCTAGTTTTATGTACAGCCAATCTGACGAAGAGCGTGAACACATGCTAAAGCTTGTGAAATTTATAAACGAACGTGGCGGGCAAGCCCATATATCTGAATTGAATGCACCCAACGTAAATCATAAATCCTATAAGGAAATGTTTGAAAAACTTTTAGAGCATGAAATATTTGTATCTGAAAGCATCAACGAATTGGTTCATATTTCTTTACAGGAAAAAGATTATGCCACCCACAATTTCTTACAATGGTATGTCGCCGAGCAAATTGAAGAAGAAGCTATGGCAAGAACAATTTTAGACAAAGTAAAAATGATTGGCGACGATAAAGGTGGTCTGTACTTATTTGACAGAGACATACAGCAACTTACCATAAGCTCAGCCGCAGAAACACCTGGAGACTAAAATGTTAAAATTTATTTAGATTAAGTATAAATAACTATTTTTGCCACGGAAATTAAAAGATTTCTGTTTTACACGGAAACTAAAGATGGGCAAAAAGAAGAAAAATAAAAAGTTAAAGAAAGAACGTCTTAAAGTTCTTGAATCTTCTGGTGCGGAATCGCTTGGTAACGTAAAGTCCAAATGCTGCAAAAAGTATAAAAAATCTGAACACAAACGTTGTAAAAAATGTCCGTGTTTTGATTTGCTGAAAAAAGTAGCTTAAACCCTCATTATTTCACCTTTCCAATAAGTTAATAGTGACCAAGTCGACTTTCCAATAGTATTATAAAAAATTATCTTTACGGGATAGCAGACCAGAATCAACCATGATCTACACGCATGTTGCGAGGAAGGATTTAATAAACATTAAAAGTCCATTGGACAGAGCCATTAAGGCCTTGAAAAAATTGGACCAAAAAGAACAAAAGGTAACCTTATCCCGTAAATAAGCGGGATAATGATTATATTGGTCGTCATATAACTAGTTGTGCGTAAGCTGACAAACCAACAATCTGAAGAATAAAAATGGGAATATTTGATTTTTTAAGAGGCAATAAAAATTCTAAATCGGAAAACACCGAAAATGAAAATTTTGGAACTAATCAAACATCTGACTTAAATGCAAAAAAGGAATTTGTAGCTCAAAAAATCGCAGATGTACTTGATGAAAATAAGCAGATAAATTTAACCGAAGAAGAAATTCAAAAATATATTCAACAAGAAATAAGCGACAGATTATCGACAGAACCAAAGTTTGAATTTAGTTCATCTGATTTTGACCCTTTATTTCCAGAAGCTGCGAGAATACTTGTCGAACATAAACAAGGTTCAGCTTCTTTACTTCAAAGAAAATTAAAATTAGGATATAATAGAGCAGGCAAATTAATAGACAATCTTGAAATGGCTGGAATTGTTGGACCTTTCGACGGTTCAAAAGCAAGAACCGTTCTTATTCAAAACACACATCAACTAGAACTTTTTCTACAACTTGGAAAAGTAAAAAATAAAAGGTTCAATCATTTTAAGGAACATATTTTACCACTTCACGAAGAACTGATTGCTTCCAAAGTTTCCGAATTAATAAAAGCACAAGAAATTGCCAAAGAAAACGAACTTAAAGAAATACTTAAACAGGAAATTTTAGATAAAGAAAACGAAAAATCAGAAAAGGAAAAAAGAAGGCAATTAAAAACTCAAGTCAGAAAAGAATTAATTGAAGAAGGAATTTTATCAAGTCTAAATGAATCGGATTTAAAACGTGAACCAATTCCTCAAGATGTGCTTGACAAAGTTTGGAATAGAGATGGCGGAAAGTGTGTTAAATGTGGAAGTCAAGAAAAGATAGAATTTGACCACATTATTCCTTTTTCAAAAGGAGGTTCAAATACTTACAGAAATTTACAGATTTTGTGTGAACAATGTAATCGTGGGAAATCGAACAACATTGGATAAAAGAAAGAAAAAGCCTACGCACAACAACGTGTATAATTAATGGCTAGTTCTCGCCTACTTACGAAAATCCTCGCGGATTTTCTATCTGGTTTATATTTGCTAAATTAGGTGCTTAAACACGCCACTAATCATACACAAAACCGTTAGCATTAATTTCAATAATAGAATGTCCATAACTAAAAAGAATCATTATAATCCATGTTTTTGGACAGCTTATTGGAATCATGATTACTACCATAATCACGAATATCGGAAATCGGCTAACGCAAGAAATCAGAAAATTCAATCATTAAATTTAAAAGGGAATAAGATTTTACCTTCAAAAACCGAAGATGTGTTTTTCGAAAAAAGAATGGGATTGGCAAACGTCTCTGAAAATGAAGTATTGGATTTTGAAAATTTCTTTACTACTTCGGAGAATCTAATTAAAGAACCATTGTTTAGTATTATTGAAAAAAATGAAATTGATTCTCTTGAAGAGAAAACGCATATTTCATCATTTATATCCGATATGATACTAAGACATTATAAAAACTTCAATGGTCTAATAGACGATTATAATAAAAAAGGAAAGCAGAAAATTGAACTTTTTATTGACTTAAAAAATGATTACTCTACTTCTGATTTTCATAAAGCCCAAATAATTCCCTTGCTTTCATCGGAATGGATTATTTATCAGTCAAAAGATTTTAAATTTCCTCTGGGAGACAATCCAATTTTAATGAACGATAAAAATATTCTATTCGCCCTTTCCCCAAAGATGTTGATAAGGATTAATTATAAAAAGAAAGTTTTGCCAGATACTGCGTGTGTTGTAAAACATAAAATGAATTACTTTACATATCGGAATTTTATGCGACGAACAATTATTTCGTCTGATAGAGAAATCATTTTTAACGAAGTAGGTGTTCTAGAAAAATGGAGAAAATCCAAAGTCTATCAAAAAAAACAGAAAAACTAATGCTAACAACGTGTATAATTCATTGCTAGTTATAGCCTACTTACGAAAGTCCTCGCGGACTTTCTATCTGTGATTTATTTGCTAACTTTAGTGCTTAAACACGCAACGAAATCATACACACAACCGTTGGCAACAATAAAAGAAAATGACAAACAAAAAACAATATTCTTTACTTTTTGTGCAAACTGTCGAACGGCTAAACAATAGCGTAAGACAATTTGTGGAAAAAAATAGTGACATTTTAGAGTTGGCAACTGACAACCCTATGGAACTTTTAATAAAAGACAAATCTAAAATATCGGACTTTCAATTTCTTATACATAGCGCTTATCAGGATAATAAAAACAAGATACTTTTCAAAGCGGATTACAATCCGACTAATAGTGCCGTAATCGGAACTAGAAAGGCAGTTACAGAAGAAAAGTCGATTTTAACTATTTTAGAACAATGGACTAATATAATCCGGTCGTATAATAAAGCAAGTTGGACACCTGAAGAAAATATTCTGAATGAATATGAGCGCGAATTTTATGAAAATTTTGAAATTCTAGATGAAGATGCTGATATAAATCCATATGAACTGGACAAACAAATAATCATACACAATTATTTTGTTAATGTAATCAAAGTCCTAAAAGCCAATGAGGAGGAAAATGCCGAATTAATAAAAGAAGCGGAAGAAATTAAGGACAATATTCCGAAAATGACTAAAAAGACTACTGTCAAAATGATTAGTCGATTTTTTGCGAATGTAAGAAAGAAAAGTCTGCCTCTACTTAAAGAAGTTCTGGAATTAGGTCGAAAAGAAATATTTAAAAGAGGAATAAAATTTTTGCTCGACAATGTTGGAGATTGGATTACACTAATCGGATAAATTACTGTTGCCAACAACGTATAAAATTAATTGCTAGTTTTAGCTTACTTACGAAAGTCCTCGCGGACTTTCTATCTGTGATTTATTTGCTAACTTTAGTGCTTAAAACACGCAACTAATCTTATACAAACACGTTGGCAATAATTTGAAATGAGAAACTTCAGTATAGAAAAAGACAAATTATTAACAGATTTAAACTCTGAAATTAAAAATAATCCGAAAAATGAAATTCTAAAATCTTTAAGTCGGACATTAGAATCCTATGAATCTGTTTTTGACCTAAATGGAGTTTTAAGCAGAATAGTTGTTGATTGTCTTGATTATGAATTGGAAATCGGAGAAAAATTAATTGAATTTGAAAACTATTTCTCTGACTTTTCGAATTCAATTAGTTCGGCTGAATTGAGACTTTTAGCGAAAAAATTAATCAAGGAAAATACACGAATTACATTTTTCGGTAAAGCTTGGTCTGAAAATACAGCTGACTGGATTTATTTTGACAAAGTACTTGACTTAAAAAAGATAAGGAATAAGTTTTCATTCGGAGAAAATATAATTGAACACCAGAATTTGGATAATAAGTCTGGATTGGAAAGCGGATTTATAGACAAAAACACTAACGAGGGAATAATGGGAAAAGTAAAATAAAAACTATTGCCAACACCGTATATAATTTATTGCTAGTTCTCGCCTACTTACGAAAATCCTCGCGGATTTTCTATTCGGTTTTTATTTGCTAAATTAGGTGATTAAAACACGCAACAAACCATATACAATCACGTTGTGTGTAATGCAAGAAAAATCGTCAAATCGAGAAAATTAGAAGAAAACAAGAATGGCAAAATGTTGGATTTGTGGAAATAAAGCAGACTCGAAAGAACATAAGTTTAAGGCTTCGGACTTAAAAAGAACTTATGGGAAAAAATTTGATTGCTATTACATACAAGAAAGCGCCACTCAAATAAATTCGTACAAAGATAATGTCCTTAAATTTCCAGAAGTAATTTGTATCGATTGTAATGTCAAAAAGACCAGACCTCACGACGACGCCTACGATATTTTTGTAACTTATTGTTTTAAAAATTACGAGTTGCTTTTAGAAAATGGCAATTTGGATTTTCAGAAAATTTACGGAACAAACTGGAGTAATGAAAAACGGAATTTATATCGATATTTTGCAAAACACGCTGGATGCAAAATTATCACTTCTGAATATCCACAAGATTTGACTGATATTTCCGATTTTATAATAGGAGCTGATAATACCCAAAAGTTTGTTTTGTATTTCGAACTGAAGATGATTATAAATGTTATTCATACATTTTATAATCGTGAAGGGAAATTTGTTCATCTTTTTAACGCTCAAACACAATATTACGGTTACTATGACAATTTAACTTTAGCAGGCTGGTTATCTAATAATTGGATTACAACAAATTGGGTTTATAGCAAAAATGTTAATCAAAATAAAAAGACAGATTTCAACAAACAAATCGAAAAACTTAATATCGTAAACTTGGACTATTATGATAAAGATTTAATGGAATCAGAAACTTTAGATGCAATGATTACACATTTTGAATTTGGAAAATTGAATACAATGGAAAAAAGAATTGAACATTATCAAAAAATAATTACGTGAAAGCACTACACACAACAACGTATATAGCTCATAGCTAGTTAGTTGATTAATCGAAAGTTCAGGCATATTTGCGAAGTCCGCCAAATTTTTTAATTTGGCTTATTGATAAAAAAAGGTAATAAGAAAATTAAAAAATTCGGCTCGTGCTTAACCGAAAATTAATTGTTAATTTACACGCTACGAGCCATATACCAGAACGTTGTGTGTAATTTAAGAAAAACCGAACTGAAATTTGAAATTGATAAAAAATTTATATTTAATTCTATTTATTCTAATAGCTTTTAGTTGCAATGACAAAAAAGAAAAAACTGATTTCAAAGAAAATAATGGACTTATAATTGAAAATAAGAAAGAACCGAAAATAAAAAACGTTTTAAGCGAAGAGAAAACTAAAGTTCAATTAGAAGATACAACATCAAAAACATATGTTGCGTTGAAATTTATCAACGACTATGTTGTGAATTGTAACAAAATGAAAGAACAAATAGGAATCGTTAAATGGGTAAATTCTAATCAGGATGTTAGTCAAGAATTTAAAGAAGAACTAAAAAAAATGATTGAAGATGCTTATAAATCTGAACCTGAATACGGACTTGGATTCGACCCGATTTTTGACGCTCAAGATTATCCCGATGACGGTTTTAAACTTGCTGAATTTGACTCTATTTCAAATTATTTGACTGTAGAAGCTAAAACTTGGAAAGGTTTTTCTATTAATATGAGGATAAAAGAAGTGAATAATAAATGGTTAGTTGACGGTTGTGGAGTAATTAACATTCCGAAAAACAAGCAAGCGGAAAGATAAAAACTACACACAACATTGTGTATAGTTCATTGCTTACCAAGTGCTTATCTGGAAAATTCCTTCGGAATTTTCTCAGGCTCGTCAAAGTTTGCTAAATTAGTAACTTAATCACGCAACAAACCATACACTGAGCGTTGTATGCCATGTGGTCAAAGAGTTACGAGCGGCATACAAAAGTTAAGGAATCAAAAAAAAAAGTTCGGAATTTTAAGAAAAAAGCTTGATTTTAAAAAACAAAACGTCGGACTGGACTCTCGTACGTAAAAGAAAAAATAAAAAGCTAAAATCGGACTATCAAGCAAAACCTAAGAAAAGAAATCCAACAACGTCGGACTGACAAGCCGTTCGGAAAATGACGATTGAAAATTTTTGCGAAGTTGGTTTTCTAAACCCAAAAGTCCTGCAATTCTGAGAACAACGTCGGAATGACAAGCTGGACTTAAAAATCAGAGCGGAACAACAAACCAAAATAAAACACGGCATACAACATTGTGTATAGTTCATTGCTTACCAAGTGCTTATCTGGAAAATTCCTTCGGAATTTTCTCAGGCTCGTCAAAGTTTGCTAAATTAGTAACTTAATCACGCAACAAACCATACACTGAGCGTTACCTGCAAGCTGAAAAAAAATGAAACCAGATATAGAAATAAACTGTCCGAATTGCCAAGCGAAAGCGAATTTTTATTCTGATGGAAATACGAATGGATATGTTATAAAGCCCAAACATATCGGAAAAATGAGTTGCGGAAATTGTGGAATGAATAGAAAAATTGAAATATCGACTGAAATGTATTTCTATCAAATTCCAATTGACGATAGAATTTTATACGCAAGAACTTTTGACAATCTATTGCGATTGAGAAAATACTTCTCTGAAAATTTGAGAATGAATTCTGACCCTGAATTGGACTTCCCTAAATCTTTTTATAAAAATCGAACAAAAATTGTTGAACTAATAGATAAACGAATAAAGCCAGCAGGTAACAATGTATAACCGCAATTACGGCGGATTCGACTACGTCCGAATCCACTCGGAATTGATAACAACAGTTATAAACCGAAAATTAACGCATATTAACCCGTAACTGACGGTTATACTAGACCGTTAGCAGCAAGTTAAGAAAACGACCGTGAACAGCATAAGCACATTAAGAACAATCAATAGAGAGTTAGCATATAATTCATTAACCGATTATGTCGGAATTGAAATCCCAATAGATATATCCAAAAGCGGAGAAGAAATTGCAGAAGAAATAAAACTTATTGTAGAAGAAAACTTAAATATTAAAGTCAAATCGAATAAAAGTAACAGTATAAAAGGAACAATTGCGAAATATGGCTTGATTGACATAAACTTTGAAATAGAATTAAAAGCTGTATCTAATTCGAATAACGGAATTCAAGTATTAAAGGAAAATGGTTGGATTGACAAAGAATCTGCTTCCGAATTTGAAGATGATTCTGTTCTTGAGGATATTGTGACTGAATTGAACGAAAATAAAAACTATTTAAAAGTTTACGCAGTTTCTACAAATCAAAAAGAAAAGTGGTTTAAAGAGAAATCATATCTATTCAAACAATTAATGAATGGAGAAAAGCTGAAGCCGAAAACTAATGATAAAATAATCACCTTTAAAATTAAGGATGTTTGCATAACTAATTATTCTGGAATCTGGTTGTGGAAATATTTTTATATGTAAATATGAATAAAAACCAGCTGCTAACAATGTGTATAATTCATTGCTAGTGATAGCCTACTTACGAAAGTCCTTGCGGACTTTCTATATGTGATTTATTTGCTAACTTTAGTGCTTAAACACGCAACGAAATCATACACAAAACCGTTACCAAACAGTTAAAAACCGAACAATGAAGCGACTTCTTATTTTAATATTAACACTTTCGATTTTATCGAGTTGCGACCGAAAAAAGTCGGAGAAATCGCAATTTGAATTTAAGCCAAAAATGGAATTAAAATCGGAAACGAAACCTGAACCTAAAAAACTGGACACAACTGTTGTTTATTGGCAAACGGATTTCGATACTATCCGAAAAAATCAAGAAGTAAAAATCGGAAATGAAATTCACCAACTTGAATTAAAAACATACTCGTTGAACGACAGCTCAATTGTCCGAATAAACGACTTGAATAAACCAATAATTTATAAAGACATATATCACGATAATGTAACTGAAATAATATTAAAAAAAGGAAACGATGTTATTCTTATATCTCAAGTGAAAAAATCGATATTTAAAGATAGTCTTGATGGCGATTTTTTAAAATATTCAGTATTGAGAAGCGTGGAATATGATTTCATACGCTCAAACAGACTTTATTTTAAAGCGGACATTGATGTGCCTGATACTGATTGGGCAATCGGAAGTGATTTTGCGATTTTTTATCAAACCAAGAAAAAAGGACAAATTGATTTTTGGAATATAAAAGACATCGAATTATAAAAAACCGTTTGCTAAATTAGTAACCTAATCCCGCAACAAACCATACACAACACCCTACGCCATTTGAGACGAACTAAAATACATACAACTAAAAAATTAGAAAAGTTAGTCAAGAAACTTATCAAGACTGACCAAAATACTGATTGCGGTATTCTTGGAAAATGGAATGCAACGGTATTTTATGTTGACCGAAAAAAATGCTGGCTAATTACAAACGGATTAACCAAATACAACGTCATTCTGACTGATATAAAATCATCTGACTTGAGCAAGATTGAACAAATTTTTAAAGATGCACTTTTCGGACAACTAATTTATGACGGAATAATGACGGATTTTGAAAACCTGGACTCAATTATTGGCGGCATAGATTTTCTACCAACTAATAATGACCGCAGCACAACTGGATTTCAAAATCATAGCCTGGAATCTCTAGATTGGTGGAAATCCGAATTTGGAAATTTAGAAAACATGCCAATAAAAGATTTGACAAACCGACTAAATACAAGTCCCATTCACATCGGAAAAGGAAGAAAAATTTCTGATTATACAAATTCGATTGACGAAATGGAAAAAATATTAAACAAATAAAAAACGCTGTCCAACACCATATAAAAACATTGCTCATTTTAGTTCTATCGCTTGGTCGTTATTTTGTTTGGTAACTTCCAAAATTTTCTATCGGAAAATCCTTGCACACAAACACGCCATAAACCATATACAACAACGCTTTATGCCATTTAATAAAAATTAATAATTGAAGAAAATTAACGTCAAAAAAGGGGAAATTTTACAAAGCAGTGGAGACTTAAATAGCTGTGTCTATCAGGTTGTTTCTGGACTTTTAAGAAGCTACACAATTGACGAAAAAGGTAGGGAACGTATCTTTATGTTTGCACCAGAAAATTGGACAATAGCGGATAGTCAACCCAAGGAAAAACCTTGCGACTTATTCATTGATGCTTTAGAAGACTCGGTAGTCGTTGTTTTAAATAAAGATATTGAAAGAGAAAGTCAAAATATTGCTGCATTTATAAAACGTATCGCTGTATTGCAAAAAAGGGTTATTATGCTAATGAGTTTTTCTGCCATTAGAAAATATGAACACTTTGAAGAAACTTATCCCGAAATTATCCAAAGAGTTACTCAAAAAATGATTGCTTCTTATTTAGGAATCACACCAGAAGCATTAAGTAAGGTAAAAAATGAACGCCAAAAAAACAGAAATAACAATTTCATTTCTTAATCTAAATTAATGCAAACTAAAAAATAGTGAAAGACATTTGCACAAACTAACATTAAAAGCAAATGAAAAATTCATCAACACTATTAAAGGTCTCGACAATACTTTGGATGATTTGGGGACTTGTTCATATTCTCGCTGGAGTCTTGACAATGAAAGGAATTTTAACCGATGACATTTCCTCCTCAGTTGTTGGAATTGCAGATGCAGTTGACCCATCAACGCTGCAAATGGACTATCCAAAAGCTACAGGTGCCGTAATTGGACAACACGGATTTAATCTGTTTTGGATTGGAATTGTGACTTTTATTTCAGCATGCTTTATTTGGAAAGGAAATAAAAATGCTATTTTTCTTGCAGCTATAACAGGTGGCTTAGCTGATTTGGGTTACTTCTTGTTTTTAGACTTAGGTGGCTATGTTAAATTTGTGCCAGGAACAATAATGACGATCATATCGTCACTTGCCATAGTAACAAGCTTCTATCATTATTTTAAAAATCGGAAAAGAATAGACAAAAACTAATTCTTTGTTTTCATTTTAACCTTGTACTTAAAATGCTTTTTTTCGTATCTTTCATTCATGGTAAATTTATTTGAATGAATAATCAACAAGATTCAACCAAAACATATAGCAGGCGCTTTTTCATTAAAGCATCATCAGCTTTTACGGCTTTAGCCTTCATACCACAAACGGTTAAAGCCTTTTACCATGATGTTAAGGAAACGTTTTTTGTTAAAAAAGAAATTATTCCGCTTTCACTCAAAATCAATGGAAAAGATTATGCTCTTAACACCGATAGTAGAACAACACTATTGGATTTACTACGTGAAAACCTCAACCTAACAGGAACAAAAAAAGGCTGTGATCATGGACAATGTGGTGCATGTACCGTTCATGTCGATGGGAAACGTGTTTTAAGTTGTCTTACCCTTTCAGCCACATTACCTAATAAAGAAGTGACCACCATTGAAGGCTTAGCAAATGGTGATAATTTACACCCCATGCAAGAGGCGTTTTTAGAACACGATGGCTATCAATGCGGTTACTGTACCTCTGGGCAGATTATGTCTGCCGTGGCTTGTGTAAACGAAGGTCGAACTACCTCAACCGAAGAAATAAAAGAATTTATGAGCGGCAATATTTGTAGATGTGGTGCCTATAACGGCATTACCAATGCCATAAAGAGCGTTGCCAAATGAAGCCATTTAAATTCCATAGTCCAGAAACTGCTACAGTTGCATTTCAACTTGCAGAAAAAAACAGTCAATATATTGCAGGTGGTACCAATCAAGTGGATTTGATGAAAAAACATATCAATGAACCCAACATAGTCATTGATGTAAAGGACGCATTATCCAATACTATTGAAATCAAAAAGAAAGGAGTTCATATTGGTGCATTGGCTACTAATAGCGATGTTGCTGAAAACAAAAGCATAAAGGAAGATTATCCCTTAATCGCTCAGGCGATTTTGTCTGGCGCTTCGCCACAGATACGAAATATGGCAACTACTGGAGGTAATCTCTTACAGCGGACGCGATGTCCTTATTTTTACGATACCGCCATGCCATGCAACAAACGAAAACCAAATAGTGGTTGTGGTGCTTTAGATGGACATCAACGTATGGCAGGAATTGTTGGTACTTCTGAAAATTGTGTTGCTGTACATCCTTCTGATTTTTGTGTGGCATTAGTGGCTTTGGATGCAGAAGTAAACATCATAAAACAAGACGGAACGGAAGACACTATAGCGTTCGAAGATTTTCACAGATTACCAGGAAACCAACCGCAAAAAGACACTAACTTACCAGAACAGGCCTTGATCGTCTCTGTTTTTATTCCAAAAAAAAAGTTTAAAAATAATGTGGCCTATGTAAAAGTAAGAGAGCGTGATTCGTATGCTTTCGCTTTAGTATCTGCAGCCGCAGCTTTAGAGTTGAAAAATGGACAAATCAAAAAAGCACGACTAGCCTCTGGAGGTGTGGCGCACAAACCTTGGCGTTGGAAAACCTCAGAACGTTTTTTAAAAGGCAAGCAAGCCAACCGAGCCAATTTTGAGGAAGCCGCGCGCTTAGCTGTTGCAGAAACACAACCCTTACAAAACAATACTTTTAAAACAGCCTTGCTGCAAGGCGCAATTACTGAAGCCTTACTCCAATGCCTTTCTAACTCATCCACAATTTAATTATGCTAGATATTTTCAACATAGATAAACAGCAAAAAGGTCGTATAGAAGGTATTGCTAAGGTTACGGGAAAAGCAAAATATTCTGCTGAATATGATATTCCAAATTTAGCACATGGTGTTTTAGTTGGCAGTACAATTGCATCAGGAACTTTAGTAAATCTTGATATTGAAGAAGCCAAACAAGTCCCAGGAGTCATTGACGTACTATCATATTGGAACAAACCTAAAGTAGCGGGTTTAGATGATGAAAGTAAACGGAAAGAGGCTTTTCCGCATCACACCTTTTTTCATCATAACACGATACAATACAACGACCAGCCCATAGCTTTGGTTGTCGCCGAAACTCTAGAGGATGCGACCTATGCTGCCACATTGTTGAAACCAGAATATGCCAAAAATGAATTTACCGTTGACTTTAAAACTGAATCCAAGTCATTTCTTGTTGAAAATACAGGCCAAATCCGCGGTAAAGAATCCCTATTAAATAATGCTGACTATAGTGTTGAACAAGACTACACCATCGCCATGGAAGTCCATAATCCAATGGAAATGCATGCGACAATTGCCCAATGGGAAAATGATGGCACTTTAAAATTGTTTGATAAAAGTCAAGGCGTCAATGGTGTTCAAGGAGCAATTGCAGGTTTATTTGATATGCCGCAAGAAAATATCATCGTTAATAGTGAGTATGTTGGCGGTGGCTTTGGCGCAGGATTGCGTGTTTGGTTCAATACGGTTGCTGCTGCGATGGCAGCAAAGCAATTACAGCGTCCCGTGAAAGTGGTACTGACGCGTCCGCAAATGTTCACAATGGTTGGTTACCGTCCAGAATCGTGGCAACGGGTAAAAATTGGTGCCAATGCTGATGGTAAACTTTTAGGCATCAACCATCAAGCGAAACACAATCAATCGCAATCCAAAAGTTTTGGTGAAGGCATTACTGGGATTTCGAGAAAAGTATATGCTTTTGAATATTTAAAAACAGAGCGTGCTCGAATTCCGCTGCACCTATCGGTTCCAACTTGGATGCGCGGTCCTGGTGATTCCACTGGTACTTTTGCTGTGGAATCGGCTTTAGATGAGCTTTGTTACAAAATGGATTTCGACCCTGTTAAACTGCGTTTAAAAAATATTGCACCACAGGATATGGAATCCGGAAAACCATGGTCAACACATTATCTCAATGAATGTTTAGAGCGCGGCGCAAAAGAAATCGGTTGGGAAAATCGCCCAAAACAACCTAAACAATTAAAAGACGGAGATTGGTACACCGGTTATGGAATGGCGGTTGGACTTTGGAATGCTATGCGCAGAGGTTCTGGAGCATCTATAGAAATGAATTCTGAAGGCGATATTATTGTACGCACTGCAATGACCGATATTGGTACAGGAACAGGACAAGCTATGGTGAATATGACCCATAGTTTTACAGGAATCCCAAAAGATAAAATCAAAATTGAACTTGGAAATTCGCTACATCCAAAAGCTGTAACTCAAGGCGGAAGCTGGGGCTTGGCGTCACTTAGTGGTGCAATTGATGCTGTTTGTACTGCTCTTAAACAGAAATTAGGAAGTTATGCCTACGGTAATTCTGAAATTACAAATATGGAGGCTATAAAGCTGACAGATATGGGTATTCAAACTGGAGCAAACACTGATTCGTTTATGTCGTACGCAGATATTTTCAGTAAGAATGCGTTGGATAAAATTTATGTTGAAGAATATTCCAGTCCTGGCAAAAAAGCAGAAGATTTTGCGTTCTGTTCTTCAGCAGCACATTTCTATAAAGTAAAAGTCAATACACTTACAGGTAAGGTTAAAATGGAGCGCATGGTCATTGTGGTTGATGGTGGCAAAATAGTAAATCCCAAGGCTGCTGAAAATCAAATTATTGGTGCAGGCGTAGGAGGCGTCGGCATGGCACTTACCGAAAAACAAGACATCGATTTTTCCACTGGCCGATTAGTTGGCAACGACTTTGCTGGCTATCACGTTCCTGTTAACGCAGATATGCCAATGATTGAAGTATCTTTTATTGATAAACCTGATTACAACAGAAATCCAATTGGTGCCAAAGGCTTGGGCGAAGTAGGTCTTATTGGTTCTGCTCCTGCCATAACCAATGCAATTTATAATGCTATTGGTAAACGGTTTACCAGCTTACCTATAACTCCTGATAAGATTTTAGTTTCTTGATTTTTGATAGCTGAAATTAGAATTCATCAAAAAAACGCGAAGGTCATACCAAAATAATGGGTTGGTTACTTACATCTGCGTATCATAAATCATAGGAAACTGTTTTGGAATGTCTTCCAATGCTTCCCCTAAATTTTGTCTTAAATCAATTTCAATGCCACGGGCCATAGTAGAAATCGGAACATCATTTGCCGAGCCTTCAAACGGGTTTTCGCCTGTTCTACCAATACGCTCCATAGTATGGAAAACCCAAGCTACACTGACATAAAAAGGAATTGAAAGCCAAATAAAAAGCGCGCCAATTGTAGCATGGGACGCACTGATATCATGTCCAATTTCAGCAAATTGCGGTACAATTGCCAATGGCAATAACAACACGAAAATCCACATGAAATAATGATTTAATGACGCAAATTGTCGTGGATACGGAAAATTCTTAATACGTTCTGACTGTCCTTGTAGCGTGAATAATTCCTGTAAAACACTTTCTAATTCCAAAAAGGAAAATTCCCAGATCATATGCTTTTCTTTCAATCTTTGAAGATGATGTGACTGCAAATAAAGCACGGCAGTTTGCTTATTATTTTTGCTCATTACGTATTCTAAATCTTCTTTAGAAAGATAGGGTTTCATATCGTCTTCAACTGTGGAATTCCATTCTGGTGAACTCAATTTTTTACTCCATTCCTTGTTGGTTTTTTCTTTCATCACGGTTTCCCAAGGTTTAGAAACGCGCATGGCATGCCTTAAGGCTGTCATCCATGCAATGTGTCTGTAAGTCAGTGTTTTTATTTCGTCTTGTAGGATGTCTTTAGGTAGTTTTTCTGCGGCATAGTCATTGTTTACCATATCTTGAACATACATTCCAAAGGTTCTCGATGTATTTGTAATGCCTCCCCAAATTTTCCGTGCTTCCCAGATCCTACCATAAGCAGAATTATTTTGAAAACCAATAACGAAAGCTACAGCTGTACCAATTAAAGCTAAAGGAGTCCACGGAATCTTTAACCATGCTAAATCAAAAAAATAGTATAAGGCTACCACTGCTGTTATAATGGCGATAAACAAAAAGGTCTCAAAACGCGTCCATTTTGCCATATCCTTTATTTTGAAAACTTTTCTTGTGTACATATTATTTTTTAAATTTTACAGATTTTATACCTTCAATCACGAAGGTACAAGCATCTAATTTAGTAAATAAAACCGAAAGTAGATACCGTACCTTTGGAAGTTTTCCAACTCAAAGTCGGGAGTGGTATACAACTAAAGCTGTAAAAAATAATGGCTTTTACTTGTTTTTTTGCCAAAGTGCTTTGTTGAGCAATAGCTTCAATACTTAAGTCTTTCTAAAATCATTGATGAAAAAAAGTTTACCCCAGATTTTATGCAGTTCTCATCTACCCCAAAGCTTGGCGAATGCGGCATTGAAACTATTCCCTTTTCAAAATCTGAAGCCCCTAATAGGAAATAAACACCTGGAATTTCACGTTGGAAAAAAGCAAAGTCATCACCACGTCCATCTGGTATGGCTCCATAAAGTGGAAGAACATTTTCATTTCCGTAAATATCACTTATTGCGGACAATGTAGCTGAAGTTAATTTTTCATCATTAAGCACTAGAGCCGTTTCGTAATAGAATTTACTATCAATATACTGTGTTGCATACTCAGAATTTTGAAATTTCTCTTTTATTTGTCTTAATGTCAATTCCAACTGAGTATCTTTCTCAGCACTTAAATAGGCCTTTATTGAAATTTCATTACCAGTTTCTTTAACGGTAATCTTAGGGTTAACTGTAACATAGTCTTTGAATATGGTGTTTGGACTTCCTAATCCTATATTTGGATCTAAAAGATTTCTATTATCCCAAAATTTACTGTCAGCTGCAATATTCTGAAGGTTTAAAAGAAGCTCTTTTGTATAGTTTATCAAGGTGTCTTTTTCCTCCGTATTTTTTAATGTTATTTCAATGCCTTTATAGTCGGCATAAGGATTTCTTGACTTGGTAGAAATAATACCCTCAGACATAGGCGCAATGTGTAATGCATATATCTCTTCTGGATCAATAAAATTGAGCAAGCCATCATCTATCATTGCTTTAGCACCTACCCAATTTTCTTCGGCAGGTTGAAATATAAAATATACAGTTCCAGTAAGGCTATCTTTTAAGCTTGTCAATACTTTTGCCATGCCCAACGCAATAGTTGTATGCACATCGTGTCCGCAAATATGTCTTAGGCCTTTATTTTTTGATAAAAAATTAACTACATCCGGATGGTTAGATTCAAGAGCATCGATATCAGTCCTCCAAGCAATTCGTTTACCTTTTTTATTTGTCCTTAAAATACCAACTACACCATAACCACCAATATGGGTATGCACTTCTAAGCCTAAAGATTTTAAGTAAAGCGCAATTGTTTTTGATGTCCTTTTCTCTTGTTCTGCTAATTCTGGATACATATGCAAGTCTCTCCGAATCTTTACGAGACTATCAAAAATAAGGTTCGTTTGTTCTTGAACTAATTTATGAATGCTGGTATCAACTATTTTGTTTTGTCCTAATATAGAACATGGAAGAAAAGCTAATTGTATAACAAATACAACTTTGACGAGTTTTTTATTTAAAATCATTTTTACAATATTTTTTACATTGCAAAGATGCGTTTCAGCATTAAGTTATACCTGACACATATGTGACAATCTTATTTTTTTACAATTTTATTTCGTATTCTACTCAGTGATTGTCTTTCAATGCCCAAGTATGACGATAAATGGGTTAAACTTATCCTATTAATGAGATCAGGATTTTCGTCCATAAAGTTCAAATACCTTTGTTCGGCATTTTGGAATAAAAAGCTTTCTACCCTATCTGTTTGCACCATCAAAACATATTCGGCAGTTAATCTACCATACCTTTCGTTATTTTTAATTTTTTTATACCCTTCTTGAATATCTACGTAAGAGAGTTCAATAATTATCGATGGTTCAAGACACTCCATATAGTACTTGGTTGGCTGTTGTCTTATAAATGCAGGATAATCTGTAGCATATTCATTTTCTTTAATAAAGCCTGTGGTTATTTTATTTCCTTTTTCGTTTATATAATACCGCCTCAATAATCCTTCACAGACAAAACCCATGTTTTTTTGAATTTCTCCACTCTTAAAGAAGAAATCTTTTTTACCAAATTGGTTTATGATTAATTGTGTTCGTAAAATTTCTAATTCCTCTGAACTTGAATGTGGAAATAATTTGAGATATGATTCAATATGTCTTTTAAACTCTTCTTTCATTTCTAAATTCTATTATTTAGCTTTTTGCGAAACGGTCTCCTATGAGTAGTTTCTTGATTGAGCGATTAACTTTGCTGGTACACACCATATGGAAAATCCGTGAAGATTTTTAGAAGTAAGCCAGAACAAGCAATTACTTGTAGCCCTTATTGGCCTTTCATTATTTTATTTCTTTTTTATCCATTCTGTCGATTCGCCTTGTTTTAAAACACATTTGCTAATAGAGCCATCATTATTAATAACAAATTCAATTGTAGCTTGTGGTTTTACAATATCAACTACAAAAGTAGCATGCGTCAAGGCTGTCAATTTAGAACTCCATTTACCTTTCTCTGAAAGAACAAGCTGTCCTTTCTTTAGGCTAACATTAACTTCTCTGTTTTCTAAAATATATGTTCCTTCGTATTTACTTAAATCGATATCATCAAGGTTCAATTCTGGTGAGACTACTAATTTTTCAAATCCTGCCCAATTATATACTTTTACAACGCTTCTTATAATTTCTTCTATGATTTCTGTGTTAGTACCATTGACCATAATGACCACACCATTTCCGTTTTCTACACTGAAATAGAACTTTCCTCTATAGCCTCTATTTGAACCTGAATGCTGTAAATATAATTCTCCGTTTTCATTCTCTGTAAATAAGCCTAATGCGGAGTTGCTATTTTTTAAAGATGGTTCTATTAGTTCTTCAGTTGATGGTTTGGAAAGAATTTTCCCTGTGTCGTTTTTTAAGCTTAGTTGAATATCAATAATTAATTTTGCCAAATCTGTAGGTGTTGTCCATAATCCTGCTGCCGCAGATTCGGGATATATATTGTACTTATTCTTTAGAGGTTTGCCATTTTTTGAATGTCCATAAGCTAAATCCTTTGGATACTTATCAAACTCCATTGAGTAGAAAGAATTAGTCATTCCTAATGGTGAAAAAATATTTGTATTCGAAAAATGCTCATAAGTAGAATTTGAATTGTCCATAAGAATCAGTTGAGAGATGGTAACTCCTCCACCAGAATATTTAAATTCTTTATTTGGTGGGAGATGTTGCTCTACTCTGTCCGAATTTGCTGGTTTACTTCCTTCTAAAGTTTGAATTATGGTTGGAAGGTTTTTTGAATTTTTATATCCATTAAATCCGTGAGTGGATAAGCCTGCTGTATGGCTTAATAGTTGACGAATTGTAATCGGGATGCTATCACTATTTTTAGTGTAAGGAAATCTCCATGAGGTCAAATAATTATTAATATCCTCATTTAAATCTATTTTTTTCAATTCCACTAAATTCATCAAGGCTACTGCATTAACAAATTTGCTCATTGAGGCAGCCTGAAAAACAGTTCGTTGTGTCACGTTTGGTGTTACTTTACCACCAGTTGAACCATATCCTTTCGCCCACTCAATATCATAGTTGTTGATTACTGCAATGCTAAGTCCAGCAACATTGTATTTCTGCATCTGCTTTTCAATATTCCAGAGCGATTCGCCTTTATTTAAGACCAAAGGACTGAGACTATTTTCAACTTTTTCTATTCTTTGCTGAATTGTATCAGAATCAAGAATCTTTTTTGTCTGTGAAAAACTAACAATGCCAATGTTGCAAGTAAAAATTAAAGTGATTAGTAGTTTTTTTAATTCCATCAAAAAGTTTTGACTTTAACATCAAATATTATTCCGTATTGTCTAATCCTGAAATATAGCTACAGGTTAAAATTGTCCCGATAGCTATCGGTATAACGGTGTTTTTAAATACATCATATTATGTGTGTTATCGTTTAAAGATAAATGTAATCTTATTCAATTGTATAATTTAATGGTATTTTTTGTTGCTCGTTTGGAGGGAGCAATATTTATAAAAGTTTGGTCGAGATATGATTGTAGTCATGGGAAAGCGTAAAAACCAGCCTTTGCAATAGCTAAATCGGGATTGGTATACGATGCAGAATATAAAAGTAAGCTAGTAAAAAATTAAAGGGATTTTACTTGTTTTTTAGCACATTGCTTTGTTGTGTGCTGGCTTTATTAATTTTCAGCTAACAAGAATCAACATCTTTAATTATCAATCCAACTTTAAACTTAAGAACCTTTTCAATTTTTCGGATGTCATATTCTTTTCTATTATTTCACCTTCGTCATTAACTAAAAATGTAGTAGGGAAACTGTTTATGTTCATTTTTTTTGTCTCTACTCCGTTTTCATCCAAGTAGTGAATCCAGTTAAATCCCTTTTCATTAATAATAGTTTTCCAATCTTCTATTTTACTTGACTTGTCAACAGAGATGCTAACAATTTCAAAACCTACGCCTTTGTATTTTTCATAGATTGGAATATATTTTGGCATTTCCAGAAGACATGGACCGCAATTAGAAAACCAAAAATCAATTAGAATATACTTACTATTATTTAGGCTACTTAATTTAAACTGAACATCTGCTAAACCAATATTTTTAAGAGATAACTCTTTATTTTGAATAGAAAAATCCCTTCCTTCTTTTAAACTAGTCTCTATATTTTTAAATAATTCTGTTTTTTTAATTTCATTTGAAAAAAGAGGCATAGATTCATCATATAGTTTATTGTATTGTTGACTTCCAAAAGAAAAATAGTTTGCAATTAACCATAGAGGAACGTAAGAATTAGGATTTTCATTAAGAAAATCGACTATTAAAGTATCTCTAATAATACTAAATTTTCTTCTTTCGTCCACTGAATCGGCTTTAGACCGTAAATTTTCAATTGAGTCTAATCCTTCCCTTTTCAATAATTCATATTCTTTCTGGGTTTTAGATTTTTTATTATCCGATACAATGACTTTTGTATCTTCATTTAAAAAACTCACAGAGAGTTCTGTAGAACCGTTATCAATAAAAAATTTATCTGATAAACC
Organism: Winogradskyella forsetii; assembly: GCF_013394595.1. Classification (GTDB taxonomy): domain Bacteria; phylum Bacteroidota; class Bacteroidia; order Flavobacteriales; family Flavobacteriaceae; genus Winogradskyella; species Winogradskyella forsetii. The sequence goes on along the minus strand of NZ_CP053348.1, from coordinate 4,477,092 downwards.
GATATTATCATCAAGAATATCAAACATTACAGGATGTGATGGTTTATCGCCCTTGAACTTAACAATACCATTTTGAATTGGCTCTTTAAACAACATTGTATAAGTAGAATCTAAAAATTTTTTAGAAACAAAGCTTGGATACATTGACAAAGAGTCCGTCTTTGATTCAGTTTTAAGGACAACTTCAAATTCATTTTTCGCGATTTCAAATTCACAGTTAGATTCTTTACAAGAAAATATAGTCAGTGAAATCATAGTTATCATTAGACTTTTTCTTACGATTTTACTGTTTTTCATTACATTAAAAAAGTCTATCATATTTATATCTTAATTATTGATTAGTTCCTCTGCGCTTCTTTTGAACTCCTGATTTACTTGCGCATAACGTGTTTGTATAAAAAGAGTTCCGGGTTTACTTGCGAGGATTTTCCGAAGGAAAATCAGACGTATTAAAAGTGCAACGACCTTTGATTAAGCCTAAAATAGCAATTATTTTTATACTGTGTTAGCCTCAGTTTTTCTTTTATTCAGTATTATTTCCTTATCGGATTTATTACAAAGAGCAAATCTTAATTTAAAGTCAGATTCAGCATAATAATACAATTCGTTTAGTCGCTTAGGAATTCCGTTTTCAAATTCAATTATACAACTTGTTTTATATCCAAGGTCAATAATGTTCAGAGGAAGCATTCCATTCCACATAGTTTGCTTAATAGTCGATTTCACTTCAATTCCACCATTAGGGTCATTTAAGTCAATCAAAAAGTCAAAACTTGCAGGAATTTCCAATTCAAACATTCCGTGACCATTATAAGTGACTATCTCATTCTCAGTTTGTGTCCAATTGAGATAGTTTAGCATTTCTTTTGTATTCTTATCTGCTTTGTCAAATTGATTTATTATTTCCTTTGTTGGAAGCAATTCTTTTGTCAATAAACAGAGAATTGGAACAAATTTATCTTCTATTAAAATTTTGTCGTTTTGCATTCAGCTTAAATTGTGGCTAACGTTTTGGCTATGCGCAGTGTCCCATAGGGCATTGCGTATAGGTTTTTTGTGTACAGTTTTATTTCTTTTCAAAATCTTTTTTAAGTGTATTTAGTTTTTTAATAATCACATCTCGGTTTTTACTGAATTTTACCCATTGCGGTAAATTGGTTATCATCGAATATTTATGCCTGCCATCGTCCTCTCTAAGTTTGGCATTAACATATTCCATTAAATAATCTAAGTGGTCTACATTATATAGCCAGAGAACATTGTCTTTTATACTTGTTTGAAGCCAAAGGTCAAATCCAAAGTATGGGTCAGTGGCTTTGTCATTTCTGTAGCGATACCATTGAATCTTATATTCTCTCGTTGCCTTACAAATATCACATGTTATTTCTGATGTATCATATGGTTCTTTGGTTGGTTCTGTTGAATGAGATATTGCACTTCCACAATTTCCGCATGCTCGGTTAATAAACCCCTGGACATAACCTGACCAATTTTTCTCATTCGTTTCTTGAAATCCGCAATGATTGCAGTTACAAACAGATTCATGTCCACGAGGAAAAGGAATTGTATACTTCGGTAGTTCTGTCTTTACCAAGGCAGGTTTAGAGCATTTTGGACATTTAATCCAAATTTCTTCACTAAAGTACACTGTCGGATATGCAGGTTTATTGAATCTCATTTTTTAATGTCTTGTCCTGAAATATAGCTACAGGTTAAAATTGTCCCGATAGCTATCGGTATAACGGTGCTTTTAAATACATCATATTAGGTGTGTTATCGTTTAAAGATAAATGTAATCTTATTCAATTGTATAATTTAATGGTATTTTTTGTTGCTCGTTTGGAGGGAGCAATATTTATAAAAGTTTGGTCGAGATATGATTGTAGCCAAGGGAAAGCGTAAAAACCAGCCTTTGCAATAGTTAAATAGGGATTGGTATACGATGCAGAATATAAAAGTAAGCTAGTAAAAAATTAAAGGGATTTTACTTGTTTTTTAGCACATTGCTTTGTTGTAGTGCATTTTTATTCTTTTCTACAATCAAAAATAAACTCATTACTTGGGCTTATTTTATATTTAATCAAATCACCTTTTTTAAATGTTTTATAGTATTCGATAGGTTCAAATACTTTAATTCCGTTTGATAAAATAATTTTCCTATTGAATATGTTTATTGATTTTATTGTCGATTTTCCCTCGATTTTTTTTCCGCTTTTTAAGTCAGAAGTAAGCTTATTAACTTCTTTTTTAGAAGTTAAAAATCCAACTGTCAAAGGAATTAGCATAACAAGAATAAATCCTAATGTTCCAAATAAAAAGTTCACACTTTTATGCCCATAAGCAATGTACGCTGGAATTCCGCCAATTATTGTTCCGACAACAACTATTATCAAATAAAATTTAAATTGTTTAGTTCTATGAGACTTGTGTTTTTGAAGTTCATTTTCAAGATTTATTTTCTCTTTATTCGTTAAAATGACTTCTTTCATTAATTCAAGGTCTCTGTTTTCTGTAAATGCACTACAACGTGATTGTATAAGATTAGTGGCGTATTTAAGCACCTAATTTAGCAAATAAACACCAGATAGAAAATCACGTAGTGATTTTCGTAAGCTGGCAGTGACTTAGCAATGAACTATAGCCGGTATTGTAGCTCGTTTTTTATTCAGTTGGATACATTCTTATATTTTCCATTTCAATTGTTGGTGGATAAACAATTTCAAAGTCTATTGATTGAAAATCATCGTAGCTCACGTCAAAACGTTTAAGAATTAAGTAATTGCTTCTTATTTCATACCACTCATTATTTTCTATTGTTTCTTTAGTTAAAAAGAAAAAGGATAAAGTATCATTTACTGACTCATCAAAAATTTTATCCTGTGTTCGAAATCCACCTAATCTAAAAGTCGACATAGGTAGAATTCTATTTGTTGTATTTTCGGCACTCAATGTAGTGTCAGGATATTTATAGTCCATCGTAAAATATAATTCAAAATCTGATTCATTACGTATATTAAATTTATAGGTTTGCTCGACTAAATCCTCACAACTAAGTAGTGTAATCAAAATTAAAATCAGACTGAATCTTTTCATTTTATTTCAGGTTTTTCTCAAATGTGCTACAACACAGTACCTATGAGTAGTTGCGTGGGTTAGCACTCAACTTTGCAAGTACACACCAAACTTAAAATCCGCGATTCCCGACACTTCGGGATTCGTAAGTAGGCGAGAACAAGCAATTACTTATAGCCATTGTTCTGCTTTCGTTATTTTTTTACAAATTTAATTTTTTCGAGTGTTAAGTTCAATGTCAATAAGTTCTATCAAGTTCCGTAAATCACCTTCGAGATTTTTATAAGCTTTTATCATAAATCGTTTAACGTCTATGTTTGTTCGAAGTGTTCCTTTCAAATAATTATCATCGTATAAGTTTTCTAAATCAATTGGATATCCAGTTTTTGAAATATTATCAATAATAATCTTGCCGTTTAATTGTGGTATGACTTGGTTTAATTGAATCTGATTATCATATTCAAGTTCTTTCATTTCAATATAATAATAACGAGCGGAATAAACTGTAGTTATTTGTTGCCTTAAACTATCATTTTTAATTAGGTTTATTCCTCTAGACTTCAGGTGGTCATATGCAGACAGATTTCTCAATTGAGTAGTTGTTCCTAAAAGATTTCCATAATGTACATTAAGCGAATCCATAAAGGGCTTTCGTTCTTCAATTTGCTTAAGTACTATCAAGTTCGAATTATATAAATCTTTGTTTTTATTAATGTTCCAAATACAATCTTTCATATCTTTTTCGAGATTAAATTTCATCTCTGTCAAAAGTTCAATTTCTTCAATACTCGCCTTATGGTCGGTGTTCCAATTATTTAATTGTAGAGCAATCAAAATTCCAATAACGACCAAAATGATTTCCCCAATTGCGTAAATTAAATACTTGCTGAACTTATTTTCAGTCAGCAGTTGTTGTCTAATTTTTCTAAAGAATTTTATCATTGGTTAGCGGTTTGTCATAATGAAGCACAGCGTTTTGTGTATGGTTATTTGTGTGGTTCAGCAACTAATTTAGTAGACAAATACTTGCCAGAGAAAATTCCGAAGGAATTTTCCAAATAAGCACTTGCCAAAGCAATTAATTATACACCGTGTTATGCATAGTTTTTTATTCCCATTCTATCTGTTCGGTTCCTAAAATAAAATTTGAACCATCTGTAAATATAAATTCAAATTGCAATGAAAGCAGTTGATTTAATTCTGGTCTTTGATGTATTGTAAAAGTTTCGAAGTTAAAATTTGATTTGCCTCCATCTCCTATTAGATTTATATATTCAATGTATTCATTCAAACTAGCATTGATGTTTGACATTTCACTTCCTTTAAAATATTCTACGCTGATTAAGTCGTTTAAAGAATTTCCAGATAGATAATCAGGTGAAAAGTCTTGATTTGAAGTTACGTTTACATTATTTATCCATTTAACTGGATTATATGTGTCATCACATCCAGTTGCATAGGCTGACTGAATAAGCTTTAAATCAAATTTCGTTAATTGAGCAATAACAGTTTCTTCTGTTACTATGTCAAATTCCAAATTGCTATTTAAGGATATAAAAGTATTAATAGGTACAAAAGTTATATTTGTTATTTCAGTATCATAGTTTTGGCAGTCTCCGCAAGCAGTTATTATTATTAAGAAATAATAAACTAAAAATATTATGCTCAATTTTTTTTTCATTACTTTTTTTTTATTGGGTAGTTGAGAAAACTTTGAAATGGTTGCTTTTCCGTTGCTGTATTTTTAAATTATGCAAAACGTGTTTGTATATGGTTTGTTACGTGTTTTAAGCACCTAATTTAGCAAATACAAACTAAATAGAAAGTCCGCGAGTCCCGACACTTCGGGATTCGTAAGTAGGCTAAAATTAGCAATTAATTTTATGCGGTGTTGGCAATTGGCTTTATTTTCAGTTTATTCAAAATATTAGTTTCATTTTCTTTCAATATTCTGTCTATAGATTTCCAATCTTTATTTACAACTAACTTTTTTAATTCCTTCCAGGTAATTTGATTTAAACTGTCAGACCCATATTCAATTTCATTGTCAATAATCTCTATTGCATTTTTAGTTATGCGTTGTTTCAATTCCGAGAACAGAATTAAGAAATGAGAATTAAAAATGTCATTTCCACCACATTTTGAATAGTACGGGAAAATATATGGTTGACTTGTTATTTTTTTTGTTGAATTATATTTTTCAAAAAAGGGTAGAGCATTCGTAATTATTTTTTTCGAAAGATAATCGGCTAATATTAAATACTCTTCTGAAATTCTAAAGTGTTTTCTGATAGACTTGTCTATTTCCTCGATTTTTTTTGAACCAACTAAATAGTATTCATTCGTAAGTCCTTGCCAACAGTAAGGAACTAATCCTATTCGAATTACAATATCATCTTTCGCTCCAGTCCAACTTCCACGATTGTCAATATCGATAACTTCTAACAAGTCGTTCGTAAGTCGATAATGCTTTCTGCCTTTTTTTATAAATCCGAATTCTTTTAGGTTTGTTCCAATTATTTTATTCAGCTCATTGTAAGCAGGTTTCCATTGTTCTTTAGGTAAGCTTTTAAAAACTTTGATTTTCCCAAATTCCGGTTTTTCAGATTCAGTATTTGTGCTCTGTCCTTTGGTTTTTCCGAAAAGTTTGAAGAAATTCATTATTGTTTTTTTAGCTTGTTGCTAACAGTTAGTATAAGAATAGTTGCGGGTTTAAGTGCGAGAATTTTCCGAAGGAAAATCAGAAGTTACAAACACGCAACGACCTTTTGATTAAGCACTATTTTATACGGTGTCGTGCCTTGTTTTTTTACCATTCTCGCCAATCTTCAGTTATGTCTTCATTTCTGCCATTATAACCTTTCAAATGTCCAGCTAAGATAATAATATCAGCAATTTGTTCTCTTTGACCGGTTTCTATTAATTCAAATTCACACTTTTCATTCAAATCATTAAGTCCAAGAACAACATTTTTGACACTTATCATTCCTTGTTTTTTTGAGTCAGAGTTTGAAATTTCATCAAGGAAGTTGTTAATTAATGTCATACATTTTTCCACATCAGATTTCGTATATTCAGCTTCTCCAGGCTCGATATATTCTATCATTCCTGTTTTTAAATTTTCAGATGTTTTTTTGATTTCAGCGTTCTCTTTTAAATTCATTTCTGGCGTATTTGTTTGTTTTATATTTCCATTTTGTCCGCAAGCAAATGCAGTAAATAAAATCAGGTTTAAGACTAAAAATTTGAACTTCATAAGGTTTCTCTTAAATAAGGCACAACGTGTTTGTGTATAATTTCGTTGCGTGGTTTAGCACGTAATTTAGCAAATAAAAACCGAATAGAAAATCAGCGAGTCCCGACACTTCGGGATTCGTAAGTAGGCTAGAACTAGCAATAAATCATATACGGTGTTGGCAACTGGCTTTTCTTTTTTTAGTTCTTAAATATTCTATTCCAAACGGATTTTTTTGAAATCAGATTTTCTCTATTCAAATCCAAAACTTCTTTTCCATTCGCTTTAATTAATAAATCCAATAATTTGCTATATCCATTTTCTATTTTAAATTCCATCTCGTTTTTATAAAGTGGAAGCACATTGTAAATATTTATTTTCCGTCCATTTTTATTTATTTCTGTAAAATCCTTATCGAAAGTTACAGAAGGTAGAATTAAAGCTCCGACATAGTCAGTATCAGTTGCGTAAGGCGTTAAATCTTCTTCCGCTTGTATTGTGTGTCCAATTCCAATCCAAGTATCGTAAAAGTGTGGGAATTTCGCAGTTCTTTTAAGAATCGATATAATCCAATCATTTTTATTTTCTCCAGAGTAAACTTGTCCAAAATCAATAGTTTTTGGAATAAGCATCATTAATTCGGCAAATTCCAAATCTTTTACGTTTTCTGCTTGTTCGTCAACATTCATTTTTAACGTACTCATTCCAGAAGTCAAAAGTATGTTGAATGACGCGTTTTCAGGTTTTATTAAATAAACATCAAGATGTAAATCCAAAGTCGGGATTTCGTGAAAAACTGAAACTAATTTATCATCAAAGAATTTGCTTAAATGGTCATCAATCCATTCAGCGTGTTCGTGGTAATGTTTTCTGTCCGAGAACGGATTTTTGTATTCAGCCATAAGTTCGTTTTCAGCTTGTTGCCAACGTTGTTGTATATGGGCTGTGGCGTGTCTCGGCACAGACCTTTCCTGATAAAAACCGGCGTTGGAAAATCCGCAGGATTTTCCAAGTGTGGACCGACCAAGCCATAGCTTATATACGGTGTTGTAAACAGTTTATTCTTTCTTCTCAAAATAATAAATAATACTTTCTTGTTCTTCGCTATTTAGTTCTAATTGATAATCTTTAGATATTACAAATGCTTTATTATCGATTGAGATTAATTTAGATTTTTCGTTATTTTTAGTAACAATTATAAAATCAGTTCCGTCATTAATAACTTTCCATGTTACTTTTTCTTTGTTACCATTAGTAACCATTTCCAAACTTTGGTCTTTAAAAAAATGTATTTCAAGTCTTAAATCGATTCCCATAATTTCTCCTTCTGACTTCATTTCCTTTAAAATCCAATTTCCACATAATTTTTCAGAAATCTCGTGAATATTTAAATTTTCTGTTTGACAAAAAACATTAGTAAAAGCGAACAAAAATATTAGTAGTATTAGTTTTCTCATAATTGTTTACAACGTTCCTCGGCTATAGTTTCGCTGCGTTGGTTAAGCATTAAAGTTAATAAATAAACAACAACCATTCACAGATGCGTAGTTTTTCCAAAGGAAAAAATACGTAGCAGTAAACTATAGCCGATGTTAGCACCAGTTTTTTTAATTTTTTGTTTTGTAACAACTAATTCCCCAAATATTCAATTTATCTAAAGAATAATCTATTTCCACTGTGTTTTGGTCGATAACTTTAAATTCATTTCCGTCTTTATAATTTACATCAAAAATGTCGTTTAAATTCAGAGTGTCATTTTTCCGATTTGCAAATCTCAACGACATAGTTTCGCCATTTCCACTCCAAGTTCCGTTTAAGTTTATAATGTCATTTTCAGCTTCTGTTTCAACTTCATTTTCCAGCGTTATTTCTGGATAAATACTCATATAAAAATCAAAAGTTCCATTAGGAACTAAAGTCATTTTTATTAGAGCCATATCATTATCTCCACTCAAATAAACAACAGTATCGTTAAGAATTATATTTTCAGATTTAATAATTTCCGCTTCAGTATTCAATTCTGCATTTTGGGTCTTTTCAGATTTCTTACTTTGGCAAGAAAATATGATTAAAATCAAAACTATAAATATTGGTATTCTCATCGTTTCTCTCAAATTGGTGCTAACACCTAAATATACGTAATATATCCAATATTCATAAAAAACCATTAATACCAACTCCAGTCAACAATAAAACGGTTTTAAGCGTTTACAATTAATTACAAACGAATGTAAATAAGTAAATACCGATTAACATTTGCAAGCCCTTATAGCTTTGCAGTGTCGAAACATAAGAACTCGATAGTATTAACTGTTTAACTATTAAATTTAGAAATTATGAACACCATTAAAAACAAAGTACAGTTGATTGGTAACTTAGGCAAAGACCCAGAAATCACCAATTTTGAATCCGGAAAAACCTTAGCAAAATTCTCTATCGCTACCAACGATAGTTATAAAAACGCGAAAGGCGAAAAAGTTGAAGACACACAATGGCATAACGTTGTGGCTTGGGGAAAAACCGCAGAAATAATTGAAAAATATGTCACCAAAGGCAAGGAAGTTGCCATAGAAGGAAAACTAACCACAAGATCTTGGGACGATAAAGATGGCATTAAGCGCTACATAACGGAAGTGGTGTGTAGTGAGCTGCTTATGCTTGGGAATAAATAGTATTTATATAGATAACTCTTTAACACATTTAAAAAGGGCATCAGAATTTTTGACAAACACTCAAAAGCTCTGATGCCTATTTTAATTAATACCAAGTAATGTTTAAAATTGCTGTAAAGGAAAATCAACATCTGGTAGCAAATTCAACCAACTTAATGATCAACATTTAATATATAATCACTTATTGAAGACGTTTTTGCTATCGCAAAATTAGGACTGTTTTCAAAATAGATTATAAAAACATATAGCTGAAAAATTTAATGCATTTTTTATTTCGTTATTACGACAGTCTTTTGTTGGGGTTTGCCTGAACAATCCATGAATCAATTAAGACTTATACATTGAAAAACACTGAGGACAAAATCATTACTAGCAGTTTAAAAGGATTTTATTTATCTTGTAAACACTAAAGTTTAGACCATGCGCAAAAAATGTCCAGAATGTGGCGATGTCATCGTTGGTAGGATTGATAAAAAATATTGTAGTGATGGCTGCAGAAATGCCCAAAATAACCGTCTGAACAAAGATTCTAAAAACCTCGTCAGAAATACAAATAACCGATTAAGAAAAAACTATAGAATACTTGAGGTGCTCAATCCCAACAAAAAGATGAAATGTTCTCGAGCCAAACTGATAGAAAAAGGCTTCGATTTCAATTACTTTACAAGCATCTACACCACAAAAGCAGGAACTGTTTACTATTTTGTTTACGACCAAGGTTATTTACCGCTCGAAGGCGAGTACTATGCTTTGGTAAAACGCGATGACTAAGAACCGCCCTTAGTGGTACTGTTCCAATTCTCCCCTTTAAGTTCCAGAGCAGCAATCAGGATATCCTTTTGGCTAATTTGCCCAACCAATTTTCCGTTTTCGACAATTGGGAAACGACGTCTTTTGGACTGTAAAAATTTATTGGCAGCATCAAAAACATCTAAGTTACCGTCAATGGTCTCGACGTTTGTAGCCATACGTTTTTCAACATTGTCGTGCTCCAAGGGCATATTATAATAGCGACTTTCACTTAATTGTTTGAGGCAATCGCCTTCAGAAATAATCCCAACCAGTTCCTGCCTATCATTAACAACAGGACCACCGGAAATTTTATGCTTAATTAATGCCTCCACCACTTCTTGAACGGACTGATCAGGTCTAAATGTTATAAGATTAGTAGACATATAATCCCTTACTTTTAGTTGAGAAGACCCTACAGTATTCTGCTGCCTTCGCGCTCCTTGAAAACTTTTAATTCCCATAACGATTATTTTTAGATTAGTGTGAATATTAAAGTTACTGAAAATTAATGATTTAAAAAAATCGAAAAGAAAAAGGATTTATTAATTGTATTTTTGTCGTTAATATCTATTCGTTTATCTTGAAAACACAAATTAGCGTCATCGGTTGTGGTTGGTTAGGTTTACCATTGGCAAAAACTTTGGTTAAAAACGGGTTTGTGGTCAAGGGTTCTACAACTTCAAAAGACAAATTTGAAACGCTAAAAAAATATCAAATTGAACCATTTTTAATCACTTTAAATGCCTCCGAGATCAAAGGAAACTGTGCTGAATTTTTAACAGGAAGCGATACAATAATCATTAATATTCCTCCAGAATTACGGAAAAATCCAACCAAAAACCACGTCGCCGAAATAGCCCATTTAATACATGCTATTGAAGTATCCTCAGTTAAACATGTACTCTATATAAGTTCTACTTCTGTTTTTGAAAATGAAGCCAATTTTCCTGTTACTACAGATGAAACTAAGCCAAATGCCACCTCAAACACTGCCAAACAACTTATTGAAATTGAAAATAGGCTTCAAACAAATTCCAATTTTGAAACCACCATTTTACGTTTTGGTGGTTTGATAGACGAAGAACGCCATCCCGCAAAATTTTTATCGGGCAGAAATGATATTTCAAATCCAGATGCGCCAATAAATCTAATTCATAAAACAGACTGTATCCATATCATTTTGGCCATTCTTGAAAAAGACCTTTGGAACCTTTCCGTGAATGCCGTGTACCCAAAGCATATTACAAAAGAAACCTACTATACAAACTATTGTAAACAAGAAAATATATTGCCCCCAAATTATAATTCATCAGAAGAAAGTAAAGGGAAAATTATCGATAGTTCTAAATTGGTACAACTTTTGAATTATACTTTTAAAGCAGAACCATAGAATTTATTAGTTTTTTAAGACCAATTCATATAAAATTTTATAGTTTTAGCCCATTAATTTTTAAAAATAAACCATTAAAGTCATAGAAATGAAGACGATTACCATTGCAATACTTATGCTTTTTTCAGCAAGCATCTTTGCCCAGACAAATACAGAATTAAAGCAACACTACGAGGCCTTTTATAAACAAATGAAACAACAAGGTGATGTTCAAGGCATTATCAATGCTATGACCCATCTCGATGTTTTAGAACCTTCCGTTGCGCGTAAAGATACGTTGGCATACATCTACCTTTCCGAAGGGCAGCACATGCAAGCCTTAAACACCATAGGTGTAGAAAAAAACCCTACCGATTCTGATATGAATGTTGAAGTAAAAGCTTTAGCTTTAAAAAATCTGAACCAACCAAAAATGGCTTTAGAACATTTTGAAGAACTTTTCAAGCGTAAACCTAGTGTATATTTAGCTTATGAAATGGCTGACATGAAGCTTCAGACGAATGATTTAGTAGGTGCAAAACTAAATATTGATTATGCATTGGCCAATGTAACGGATGATATGAAACGTGCGTTTTACGAAAGACAGCAACCTTATGAAACCTCAATGAAAGCGGCTTTATTTTACCTGAAAGGCTTATTGAAATTTACAGAAAATAAAGAAGCAAATATGGATGCTGCCTTAAAATTAATGAACGATGCTTTGGCTGTTGATCCAAATTTCAATCTGGCAAAAGTAAGCCGAGAAGCTTTAGAAGCTCAAAAAGCACAACGTGCCCAAAAAGCAGCTACCGACAAGAAAAATTAATCGAATTATTGGATTCCTTATAAAAAAAAGCAGCTCAAATTGAGCTGCTTTTTTTTATTCTGGCTCAATTTTATCATACATATCCCGTTCCAGCTTTTTATTGATCTGATAATTCAGATTCGAAAACGCGACGAAAAGCTCCTTTATACTTCGTAATTTATCTTCTCTATCAATATTATCTATAGTCAAACGTTCGTTTAACTTTAAAAGGGCAGTTGCTATAACGGCATTGCGGGAAGTTATAGGGTTCGTTCTTAAGTCATTTGGCAATTGTGCTGTAAATTGATCAATAAACTCTTTCAGCATTTTTTTCTCTCCATTAAAAAACGAAAAATCAGCGCGCTTCAAATAACTGATCTGTGTGGCTAATTCTTGGTATTTTTCCCAAGTGGCAATGGCATCTTCCCCTTCAGGACTCAGTGCATAATCATTGTAATCAATATCCTCAATGGTTTTTGCTGAAATACGCGCATTTTGTTCTGCAGTTTCTGCCGTCTCAGTTTCACTAGCATTGCTGTTATCATTACCGCATCCTAATAGAACAAAGCAGCAAAAGCATATGACGATATATATATTCTTCATAGTTGTTTTTGTTTGAATGGTAAAGATACTCAAACTATCTATTTTCATTATTTAGTATTTTCATTTTAAAAATTAAGATGAAAACATCGCAAGAAAACCATCTTATTTTTGAAAATTTTATTATTCACAAGTATTTATTCTTATTACTTTTGTTAATTATTTAATTAGAGCATATGTCTTCAAAAATATTGATCATTGGTGCCTGTGGGCAAATTGGAACGGAACTTACCATCAAATTGCGAGAAATCCATGGTGTGGATAACGTTATAGCAAGTGATATCAATACTCGAAATTTAGATTTAGTAAATGCTGGACCCTTTGTGATTTTAGATGCCAAAAACTTTAATGCCATTAAAGATTGCTGTATCAACCATAAAATAGATACGGTTTACCTTATGGCAGCATTGCTGAGTGCAACTGGCGAAAAATACCCGATGGAAGCTTGGGATTTAAATATGAATTCGTTGTTTCATGTGCTCAACTTGGCGAAATCCAAGCAAATTAAAAAAGTGTTCTGGCCAAGCAGTATTGCTGTTTTCGGACCATCAACACCAAGAACACAGACGCCTCAACATACCATTTGCGAACCCACAACAGTTTACGGAATTACCAAACAAGTCGGTGAACGTTGGTGCGAATATTACCATGAAAAATATGGTGTGGATGTCAGAAGCATACGTTATCCAGGCATTATTAGTCATAAGGCCATGCCAGGAGGTGGCACAACAGATTATGCTGTGGAAATTTATCATGAAGCTATAAAAGAAGGTAAATACGAGAGTTTTTTATCTGAAAACACCCATTTACCGATGATGTTTATGGATGATGCCATTAAAGCCACGACGGAAATCATGGCTGCAAATTCAGAGCATTTAAGCATACGTTCATCTTATAATTTATCGGCAATTAGTTTTTCTCCTAAGGAAATTGCCGAAAGTATTCAAGCAGAAATGCCAAACTTTAAGATAACCTTTAAACCAGATTTTAGACAAGCCATTGCAGACAGTTGGCCTTCGTCCATTGATGATAGCGTGGCCCGAAAGGATTGGAATTGGTCACATGATTTTAATCTACATACGATGACAAAAGTGATGTTGAGAGAATTAGCCAAAACGTATAAATCATAAAGGAATACCAAGTCTTAGGGAAATTACAATTTATTTATTAGGACTAACATTTTTAGTAATTGCAATAAGCTATTCAACAGTTTCTGAATACATTGAGTTTTATACTTAAAACATAAAACCCATGGAAAACTTAAATGATTTATTTGAAAAAGAGCTGAAAAACTTATATGCTTTAGAAAAGCAAATGCAAGATACTTTCGAGACCCTAGAACCCCTAAAACCAAAAGGCTTAAAAGCCTGTGTTGAGAAACTAAAGAAACGGAATACCTCAGATTTAAACACCGTGCAGGAAATTGCAAATAATTTATCCATAAATCCGGGCAATACGGTGGATAGCGTCGCCGAAGAAATGTTGGATAATATTTCGGAAATCTCAAATATGGAAGCGATGCCAAGCAAAGTGAAAAATGCAGGAATGGTAGCCTCTTTATACCGACTGGTCAGCTATAAAACCGTAAATTATTACAATGTGAGACGAATGGCAAAAGCCATGAATATGAAGCTGGAAGCGAGACAGCTCAGACCTATTAAAGTAAAAAATGCGGATATTGAGTACCAATTGAAAGTGTTGGCACGAAAAAAAATCTATAAAAAGGCGGCGAAATAATAAAGTACGATCATTAATTTTCTCAGCAATATGGGTTAATTTCATCTAAGGAATTAAAGCTTTTTTATATTAAATTTGTATATGAAACATTCAGTTTATATTCTATTATTTTTATGCTGTTACTTGAATTCTTGTGGTGTAAAAAATAAAACGTCCGAACCTACAGAAATCAAAGAAAAAGTAAACCTTTTATCAGAATTACAGAATCCAGACCTCAAGCCTTTTTATTATGGTGTGGCTTCAGGCGATCCTTTGCAAGATGCCGTAATTATCTGGACCAAAATAGAACCAAAAAATGAATTAGCCGAAGAAAAGGTGACTTGGCAAATGTCCAAGGATTCTCTTTTTAATAGCATTGATAAATCTGGTATTGCGAAAACGGATGCTTCCAAAGGCTATACCATCAAGGTCGATGTGACCAATCTTTCTGCTGGCACGTATTACTATTATCGTTTTATTAGGGAAAATGACACCTCTTTAGTTGGAAGAACCAGAACAGCTCCTAAAAACGCCCAACAATTAAAATTTGCAGTCGCGAGCTGCGCCAATTATGTTTGGGGATATTTTAATGCTTATGGTCGTATGGCTGAAGAAGATGATCTCAACGCCATTATTTTCCTTGGTGATTATATATATGAATACGGCGCCCGAAAACCTGAGCATATCATTGACAACAGAAATCACATTCCAATTAATGAGATCGTCACACTTGAAGATTATAGAACAAGATATGCACAATACCATTTGGACGACGATTTAATGCAAGCACATTTAAAACATCCATTTATACCTGTTTGGGACGACCATGAGGTTGCCAATAACGCTTATATGAGCGGTGCACAAAATCACAGCGATGATGAAGGTAGTTATGAAACCCGAAAAGCGGCAGCCATGCAGGCCTACTACGAATGGTTGCCAATTAGAGAATCTGAAAACCATTATAGATCTTTTAACTTCGGGAATTTAGCTGATTTAATGATGTTGGATGAACGTTTAGCTGGCCGAACAAAACAATTAGGCTATAATGATCCTGAGAAAAATTCTGAGTCGCATAGCATTCTTGGCGAAAAACAATTTTCATGGTTTGAAGAAGAGTTGGAGCAATCTAAAGCCAAATGGAAATTAATAGGAAACCAAGTGATTCTGTCTTATCAATATTATGATAATCCCAATCGAAGGTTCAATGTGGATACTTGGAATGGTTATCCCAAAGACCAGTCACGGATGGTCAATGACTTAAAAAAAACTGAAAATGCCATTGTACTGACAGGTGATACGCATTCTGCTTGGGCATTTGAAGTTACAGACGATCCATTTAAAAATTATAATGCCGAAACAGGTAAAGGTGCGGTTGCTGTGGAAATAGCAGTAGCAAGTGTTAATACTGCCAATCATAATGAGCTCTTTTCAGATTCCTTGGTTACTGCGCATGAAAAAAATATGCTGAACCCAAAATCAAACCCGCACCTCAAGTACCTCAATCGAAGAGATCATGGTTATGTCTTGCTGACACTTACCGAAAAACAAGCACTTGCAGAATATAAAGTGGTGCCAACGAATAAAAAGCGAATGTCTGGCGTTGCTGTAGATACAAGTTTTGTTATACAGTCTGGTACTACCAAGATTGGTAATAAATAACCTGCCTACAATTGAAGCGCATAAAAACGCCATAATGTAAATAATCAATTTCAATATGCACGATAAATTTCTAAAATTAGCCATCAGCGAGGCAAAAAAAGGATTAAATGAAGGCGGTATTCCCATAGGAAGTGTCCTTGTTCATAATGGAAAAATATTGGGTCAAGGTCATAACAAAAGAGTTCAGGATTCAAGTGTTGTGCTGCATGGCGAAATGGATGCCTTAGAAAATGCTGGCAGACAACCAGCAACCATTTATCAAGAATCTGTTATTTACACCACTCTCTCACCTTGCCCAATGTGTTCTGGTGCCATTTTGCTCTACGGAATTCCAAAAGTTGTTGTTGGAGAAAATAAGACGTTTTTGGGAGCAGAAGCGCATCTAAGAGCTAATGGTGTCGAAGTTATAGTTTTAAATAATGAAGAGTGTATTACCATGATGACAGACTTTATAGAACACAGTCCTGAACTTTGGAATGAGGATATTGGTGTTTAGTTAACTAAAACACAAAAAAGCCACTACTTTCGTAATGGCTTTGTTTGACTCGGCTTCTTAGGCTCGAACTAATCCCGAAAGCTTTCGTCCCGATAGTTATCGGGATGATTAACAGTCAGATGCTCTAACCTTTTTTTCGTCAGCATCAATCTTTATAATTTTCAAGCAGCCTGATAGTAATCTTAGGATATTTTAGAAGATTCTCAATATAGATTTTGCTTTTCATTCTTTTAATATGAGCTTCAACTCCCTTACCTTGTACTTTGCTCTTGCAGTCTATTTTATAGAAAAGCTCCCTATCTTTGGCGTTGTAAGTATATTTTCGCGATTCTGAATTTTCGTGAAATACTAATCGAACATCCAAATCAGAGCTATATCCAACATAATATCGTGATAGTTTTTCAGAATATAGAATGTAACAGCAATGACCCATGGCATTCGGTTTAAAACAAAAAAGCCACTACTTTCGTAATGGCTTTGTTTGACTCGGCTTCTTAGGCTCGAACTAATCCCGATAGTTATCGCGATGATTAACAGACAGATGCCCTAAACTTTTTTCGTCGGTATCAATCTTTGTAATTTTCAAGCAGCCTGATAGTAATCTTAGGATATTTTAGAAGATTCTCAATATAGATTTTGCTTTTCATTCTTTTAATATGAGCTTCAACTCCCTTACATTGTACTTTGCTCTTGCAGTCTATATTCTGAAAAGCTCCCAATCTTTGGCGTTGTAAGTATATTTTCGCGATTCTGAATTTTCGTGAAATACTAATCTAACGTCCAAATCAGAGCTATATCCAACATAATATCTTGATAGTTTTTCAGAATATAGAATGTAACAGCAATGACCCATGGCATTCGGTTTAAAACAAAAAAGCCACTACTTTCGTAATGGCTTTGTTTGACTCGGCTTCTTAGGCTCGAACTAATCCCGAAAGCTTTCGGGACTCAGTTTAACAATCAGGTGCTCTAACCTTTTTTTACTGTTGGTATCACTCATTATATTTCTCCAGCAGTTTGGCTGTAATCTCAGGATGCTTTAAAAGATTCTCAATATAGGTTTTGCTTTTCATTCTTTTAATATGGGCCTCAATTGCTTTCCCTTGTGTCTTACTCGTACAATCAATTTTATAATAGAGTTGCCAATCTTTGGCGTTGTGAGTAAATTTTCGTGATTCTGAATTTTCGTGAAATACTAATCGAACGTCCAAATCAGAACTATATCCAACATAATATCGGATCAATCTCAAAAGTTGTGTGTGAGTTGGATAAATAATTTGATCTTTGCCCAAAAAAAGATCGTACATTGAATTTATCCCTAGACCTGCTCAAGTTACTATTACCAGAATTACTAGTTTCACATTTTGACATCACTAGACATAGTATAGAACAAGATACTGTCCATCTGTATTTTGAAGAGAAAAAAGATACGCCTAAAGAAGAAAAGAGCCGTACCCTTATAGCCCACGGTTTTCATAAACAAGTGACCGTTCAAGATTTTCCTTTGCGCGGTAAAAAAGTATTCTTGCATATAAAGCGTCGGCGTTGGCTCGATAAACCCAGCAAAGAAGTTGTACAAAGAGATTGGAATCTAGTAGCACAGGGAACTCGTATGACCGTAGAGTTTGCTGCTTTTTTAAAAGTACTTGGTCAGTACTAAGGCTAATGACTGTCATACCATTGGTCGTTTTTATGGCGTTAATGGTAAGAAGCTCGGGCGGCAGTATCGAGATTATCTTAGTGAGTTTAAAGACTGGAAAGCCAAGAAACATGCTAAAGAGTGGCTCGTCTTTCCTGAGAACATGGGCAAGTATTTATCCATTGATGAAACAGCTCTCTCCAAAGGTGAACTCTATACCATTATCACCAATAAAAAAGCTAAAGGCAAGAAAGGAGCTATAGTAGCTATTATGGCAGGAACTAAGGTGGAGCCTATTATAGAACAACTCCTTAAAATTCCTAAATCAAAAAGAGATAAGGTTAAAGAGATCACCTTGGATATGGCCAACTCTATGAAGTTCATTGCTAAAAAGTGTTTTCCCAAAGCTATACAGGTTACCGACCGTTTTCATGTACAAAAACTAGCTTTAGAAGCTTTGCAAGATATCAGAATAAAACATCGTTGGGAAGCTATAGATATGGAAAATGACCAAATTAAACAGGCTAAAACTATCGAAAAAGAGTTTATCTCTGAAACATTTAATAATGGAGACTCCAGAAAGCAACTCCTTGCCAGAAGTAGGTACCTGCTCTATAAAGCGCCTAACAACTGGACTCAAAACCAATACCTTAGAGCTAAAATCTTATTTGAACAATATCCGGATATTAAAAAAGCTTATAATCTGGTACAAGGACTTAGGAATATATTTAATACCGCTACTTCTATACAAACAGCTTATACTAAACTCGCCCACTGGTATAAAGATGTAGAGGCTACAGGATTTAGGGCTTTCAATACTATTGCAAATACAATTACCCTAAACTATAGATCGATACTCAATTATTTTATTAATAGAAGTACTAATGCATCCGCTGAAGCTTTCAATGCCAAAATTAAAGCCTTTAGAGCACAGTTTAGAGGTGTCAAAAACATAGAATTCTTCCTCTTTAGATTAACAACAATTTTTGCCTAACACACAACATTTAGGCATGATCCATAATATCGTGATAGTTTTTCAGAATATAGAATGTAACAGCAATGGTTCATGGTCTTTAAAGATAAAACAAAAAAGCCACTACTTTCGTAATGGCTTTGTTTGCTCCTCTTCTTAGGCTCGAACTAAGGACCCTCTGATTAACAGTCTGTTAAATATACTTATCAAATAATTTCTTTTATTTTCATTTGTTTGATTATCAACAGCTTAAATAATTCTAAATTTTCTCTTTATTTCAAATGTTTACACATATTGACTAAAATGTTTAACCTATGTTTAACCTGTACTAGAACTATTTAAAATATTTGATATGAGTAATAGAACACTTTATATAATTATTTGAAGAGCTGATAATTATAATATGCTCTCTTTTTGATGGTACAATATAATCCAATAAATTCTTAATTTTTTCAGATTTAATAAAATATTCAATCTTTGCTCAAATATCTGCTTTATAATAAAGCCATAAATCCACTAGCCTTTTATTTTTATATTTTCAAATAACTTTTCATTACATCTATAAACAACATACTCATAATTATCTATCAAGATAGTTTCTTCCTCACTAAGTTTAAATTCATAATGTTCATATTGTTGACCAATTGAAAATGGTATAAAATCTGTTTTCATTAGCTATTGGATATAAAAAAACCACCTACTTTGAGGTGGCTATTTATTAATGGGAATCTTATCAGAAACCATCTGTTTCATATTCAATTACTAAATCCTCACTAAGTATATTATAACTTAATGTTGCAATATATCTTGAGTCCGTATTTGTAAATAGAGGTTCTAAATCTTCATTCACTAAAACTGTATCATCAGAAAGTTTAGTGATTTTAACATTAATTGAATTTAACCTCATTCCTAATGGATTGTTTGAACCATCAGGAACAAAATCAACAACTTCAAGTTTAATGCCTATTGTGTTTCCTGATAGTTCTTTGAAATCAGAAATGAGTTGAGTTGTATTACCTGTCCAAGTGTTATTTGAAACTATTGTTCCATCACTTATAAACTCAACACCGAAGTTGTAATCATCTATTTGGGTTGAAACTTCTCCACTAAACTCAATTCTATATTCTGGTATATCATCTCCTTGATTTGAATCATCATCACTTGAGCAATTGAACAAAATTGTTGTAATAAAGAGTAGGGTGTAAATTGTTTTTTTCATAATTGATTATGTTTTGTTTTTATAATAATTCTTTTAATTCTGAGACATTTGAACTTTCTAATAAATTCCAATATTGTGTATTACAGAGATGTGTAAACATTATTGTATTAATAAAATCATTTCTATCTACAAATACAGATTTACCATTAGCCAGTTTTATATTTAAGTGTAGGTTGATTTCGCAATGCATTTCATCTTTTTCATCTCCAAACCAATATATTGAAAGCATAAAATATTGATTTAGCCATAAATCTTCATTTTTGGTAAACCACTCAATTACTTTTTTTGGATTGAAATGAATCTTTTTATAAATAGCTAATTCATTTTTAAAGTAATCTTCATTTCTATGATGGTTTGAAATTTCACTTAATACCTCATATAGTTTCAAGAACTTATCTTCTGGTGTTCTTGAATCAAAATAATCAGGTAATCTTACCCAATTACCATCAATGAAATACATAAAACGTTTTGATTCTTCTACTTTAACTTGTTTGTACTCATTATCATATTCCAGAAGCCACCATTTAATTTTAGACATTCTGTAAATACCATCAAGGGCAAGTGATTCAAATTTTAGGATTGGATTCAATACTATTATAATATTAATAGACTACTCATAATTTCAACTATAAGAATCATTTATAGATTTATCTTTTTTAAACTCTTAACTTTATTAATTCTCTCTTTTAAAAATATTGGTCTATTCATTAGGATACATATTTTCAAATGTATAATTAGTTCCATTGTCATTTATAGTTAATGTGCTACCATTTATTGTTCCTGTTACATTACAACTTGAAAACACAAAACCACTATTATTACATTGACCAAAAAAGTTCAAAATAACATTAGGTTTATCATATATAAACTCTCCTTCAATATCTTCATTATAAAATTCCTCTGAACCAACATCATAAAATGGATGGCTTATTCTCATATCATTCCCTACTGAGAAATATATGTAATATCCTCTATCACTTTCTTCATGTTCCCATTCAGTTTGATTTATTGAATCTGGTGTTGGAACATTATTACTTTCATCATCACTTGAACAAGAAAAAAATAATGAGATTGCTAATAATACTAAAATTGTGTGCTTCATAATATTGATTTTATTTAATAATTTAGTTGAAATGCTTTGTTCTATTGTAATGCTAAAATTGAATTTCACTCTTTGTCAGTTCTTTTGATTCTATAGATAAATTGAAGTAATTTATCATAATATATAGTGTTATGAATTATTACTAGTACTACTACCATAATAAATAAAGACACAAAAAAGACCTCCCAGTTGTAACTATAAATCTCAATTGAATTTCCATTTTGAAAAACAGTTGTTAAATGAAAAAAACTATATCTAGCATTAATCATTTCCAAATATGCATCGTGTTCCCATTTTGTATCTTGCCTTAATGCTCTATACAAATAATCATTATCTGTTAGTTTTTTAAACTTATAAGCTAATAGGTTACTTATGAATACTGAAATAACTATACTTAGTATGTAATATTTAAGTCTATTCTTTGATTTAATATTTCTTTTGTCATTCATTATAATTTATTTAATTCATTGAAAATAAAATTATTACATAAGGGTCTTCAAAATTATTCATAAATGAATAGCTTTATCATTAAAACAAAATAACCTAATACTTCTATTCTATAAAAGTCTTGAATTTCCTTTTATCTAAATAAGTCCTTCATATTTCAAATATATTGATTTATCATATATGATAACCAACTAATTATCATATACAACAACTTTGTTTATCTAGTATTTCTAATAAATGATAGACAAAAAAGTATTACAAATTGCTATTGGTAAAAGGATTAGAGAGGTAAGAGAAGTTAAGAAAATACCTCAACAAGATTTAGCTGGTGCATGTAATATTGAAAAGTCAAATTTAAGTCGCATTGAGGCTGGAAATACAAACCCAACACTATATACTTTAGGTAAAATAGCAGATAGATTATGTGTTTCTCTATCTGAATTATTAGACTTTAAAGAAATTAAGAAATAGCTATTTATAACTATCTCTCAATTTTCTTTTTATTTAAAATAGCTCAAAAAGCAACTGTTATAACTTCAATCACATTTTCAATTCATCTATAAAACTATAATATCCATTGTTAGTTATAATTAGATGGTCAATTAACTCTATATCTAAATATGCTCCAGCTTTTTTCAGTTTTTTAGTCAAGCTTAAATCTGCATCACTTGGTTTTAAATTACCACTTGGATGGTTATGAGCAATTATTATACTTGAAGCATTACATTTCAAAGCAACACTAAAAACTAATTTTGCATCTACTACTGTTCCAGAAACTCCACCTTTAGATAAAGGATATATACCTAGCACTTGATGATTTCTATTGAGCAATAATACTTTAAATTCTTCTTGTAATTCTATAATTTTTTTAGACCAACAAGAAAGGAACAAATTATATGTGTCCTTGCTATTGGTTATTTTAATCTTATCCTTATTTCCTGAAGAATAAGAAACTCTGATTTCTTTAATTGTATTCATATTTGAAAAATTAAAATGTCCAAAACCTATACGCGCACTTATAATAAGTTGTATAAATTTTGGACACAATTAAACTATTTTGCAGTTATGCAATTAAAGGATGTTCCTCAGGCTTTAAAGATTCTGAAACCACAAAGTCATCAATAGTTGACTCACTCATATCATCTTTTCCTGATGGTGCAGGTGCTTCTTCTGGAACATATTCATATCTATGCGATAGTTCCACAATCTCACCAGTTTCCTTAATTGTATATGAATAAGGCTTACAAGGTTTCTTAACAATCTCACCTGGTACTTCAGACCCAACTAGAGCCTTACAGGTTGCTTCATCAAAGGTGCTTGGGATTGAGGTTTTTCTAATTGTTGCATAGAAGTTACCTGTTTCTTTTGACTTTACTAATTCTACTCCACCTTGAATAGTTAGTGCAAAGAAAGTAGAACCATCATCTGATTCTCTTTCATTAAAGTTTACAATTTGTACCATGTTTTTAAAATTTTGAGTTGAACTTTTGTTTTGTTCCAAAATGTCTTCTACCATCAGCTAAAGAATAACAGCTATCACCTTGTTATAATTTTAGCCGACAAGATTATTTTTGGAATATATACTAAGGGGTGGGGTTCCCCTTTCGCTGAGGTTAGTGGGGGTGTTTAGCTAGGGTGCTTTGCATTTGCAATGGTGAAAGGCATAAAAAATTTTAAAAAAAATTCTTTTTTAAACTTTATATCTTTAGATTTATAGTGTCCTCCTTATAACTAATTAATAATTAAAGGTCTATCAAAATAAGACTTTGATAAGTATAATTTTCAACATTTAAAAAGTGTTGAAGATTTAAGTATAAATTAACCAGATTAAAATAAATGGATAGAATTGAAAAAGCTATTAATAGCTTATTAATTAAAACTAAAGGAGAGATATTTTCAAGAATTGAAAAAGTTTCTTTTGAAGTAAATGTTAGTGATACTAAAGCAAAATGTTATTGTTATTCTATTAAAAAAGATGGTAATGGAAATTTGAGAGTCGAAGATTTGATTGATTTCATTGATGAAAGAATAGTTGACTACGCAATCCCTAAGAAAAAGATTGATGAAGCTAAAAAAGAAGTCAAAGAAACTGGCTCAACTTCTAAAATCGTTAAACTAAAAAAACAAGCTGTTGAATTATTTACGAATTTAAAGAAAACAGGAGAAGGCGGTGAATTATTACTATATATACTTACCATAGAAATATTAAAAATCCCTCAATTGATTAGTAAAATGTCATTAAAAACATCTGGACAATTACACTATCAAGGCTCTGATGGCATACATGTTAAATATGATAGTTCTAACAAAACTTTAAACCTTTATTGGGGTGAATCAAAAATGTATAAAAACATTTCTCAAGCACTTGCCGAGTGTTTTAGAAGTTTAAATGGATACTTATTAGATACCTATAGCTATAAATCAACCCAAGAAAGAGATTTATTGTTAATAACTGATAATATCAATCAAAATATAAATAATGAAGATTTTGAAAATCTGATTGTAGCATATTTTGACAAGGATAATGATTTATCAAACAAATTATTGTACAAAGGTATTTGTTTTATTGGGTATGATTCTGAAAAATATAAAGATAGTACTAAAAGTATAGAAGAGTTCAAAAAAGAACTTATGGTAGAATTAGACAATCATTATAAAGGTATATCATCACAAATTAAGAAGTATAAAGGTTTAGATAATAAAGAAATTCATGTTTTCATAATGCCATTCCCTTCTGTAGAGAGTTTCAGAAAGTATTATTTAAAAACTATTAAGGCATGATTTCAAATAAAATTTATGCTTTAAATAGCTTTAAAAGACAATATGATGCTTTAATTGTTTTGTCAGTATGTGAGACTATACCAAATCTAATATGGCATGAAAACAAAGAAACATTATTAGAAAGAATAGACTGGAATAACATGTTAGGTATAGCATCTGTTTTTAGTTACTCAGACAATAACACTCATTTAGATGCAGCATTAAGAATATGTCAAACTTGTATTTCTCAAAATCAAACAACGAATATTCAAAAAAATGCATCTGCAATTATTCTATCTAACCTCACAAATAAACCAGCAATTGATTTAGCTGTAAAAAGAGGATTTATTGATAGTAATTATAAAGATTATTTCCCCTTAGGATTTAAATTACAATCTACAAGAACTGAAATTGAAAATTCAGTCTTTGTTGGCAATAAACTAATTCATTTAAATAAGTTTCAAAAAAAGGTTCATAATGTATATGAAAACGCAGATACAATAAGCATCTCTGCTCCTACTTCTGCTGGTAAGTCTTTTATTTTATGTACAATTTTGGTAGAAGAGTTAATAAACAAAAAACAAAATATAGCCTACATTGTACCAACTAGAGCATTAATAAGCCAGATTGAATCTGATTTAAAAGACTTAGTAAGAGATTATAAAATCAAGAATGTCAATATCTCTACAGTACCTCATAGTGAGATTGACCAAAACACATCAAATGTTTTTGTGTTTACTCAAGAAAGGCTTCATTGGTTTTTAATTGACCATAAAACTAAAATAGATTTATTAATTATTGACGAAGCCCATAAAATAGATGATGGAAACAGAGGAATTCTTTTACAACAAAAAATAGAAGATGTTGTAAAAAATAATCAAAATGTAAAGGTCTATTTTTCAAGCCCATTCACATCAAACCCTGAAATTTTACTTGATAATGTAGAAAATAAAAGTAGAAAGGAAAAGGTAAATACTCAATTCGTATCTGTAAATCAGAATTTAATATATGCAACTCAATTTCCAAGAAAGTCAGACAAATGGAATTTGAATCTTTGCTTAATAGACAAAAACATACTTTTAGGTCAAATTGATTTAAAAGATAGACCATCAACTAACACCACTAAGATAATTACCTTTTTAAGCCATGCAATATCAGCAAACCAAAGCGGAAATATCATCTATTCTAATGGTGCTGCTGAATCAGAAAAAAAAGCATTAATGTTATATGAGTTGTTAGATGATAGTGACATAAATGAAAATATTCTTGAACTTCAAAAATTAGTAAAAAAAACAATTCATAAAGATTATACATTGGTAAAAGTGCTAGGCAAAGGCATAGCCTTTCATTATGGAAATATGCCTCTACTAATTAGACAGGAAGTTGAAAAACTATTTAAAGAAGGATATATCAAATACTTAATATGCACTTCAACTTTATTGGAGGGAATAAATCTACCTTCAAAATCAATCTTCATTAGAAAGCCAAATAGAGGAAAAAATAATCCACTAAGTCAGAATGATTTTTGGAATCTTGCAGGAAGAGCTGGTAGATGGGGAAAAGAGTTTAGTGGTAATATAATATGTGTTAATCCGCATAAATGGGATATCAAACCTAACCCTAATAAATCAAAACAATTAATAAGAAGAGCCATAGACAATGTCGAAAAAAATCATCAAGAATTATTAGATTATATTAAAAATGATACTCCAAGAGATATTGCTGAAAGAAGACAAGATTTAGAATTTGCATTTGGTTATTATTACATCAAGTTTTTGAACAATGACTTTAATTTAAAATCCAATTTCCATCAAGACTTACAAAAGTTGTTTTTAGAAATAAAACCAACAATAATTCTTCCTGATTATATAATTAAAAGAAATCCTGGAATTTCTCCTATAGCACAACAAAACTTATTTGATTATTTTAAAGAAAATATAGATAGAATTGATGAATTAATTCCTGTTTATCCTGAAGATGAAAATGCTATAGATGAATACAGTAAATTAGTTGGAAGAATAGGCAAAACAATTTCAGACTACCCTCATCAGCTAAATTTATCAAGAGCCATTTTACTTGTAAACTGGATGAGAGGTAGACCTTTATCTCTATTGATTTCAAGTAGCTATAAGTCTTATCAAAAACACAATAAAAAGAACAAAACTTTACCTATTGTGATTAGAGAAGTTATGAGTAATGTAGAAAATTTTGTAAGGTTCAGATTTGCTAAAGACTCTAGTTGTTATATAGATGTATTAAGATATTTTTTGGAGCTAAATGGTATGCCTGAGTTAGAATCAAACATCCCTGAGTTAAATTTATGGTTAGAGTTTGGTGTGTCTCAGAAAACTCATTTATCAATGCTATCATTAGGCTTATCAAGAAATACAGTTATTGAATTATCTGAGTTTATACCTGAATCAAAAATGTCCAAAAATGAATGTATAGATTGGTTGAAAAAACAGGATTTTGAACAATTAGGGTTGTCAACGATTATTATAGATGATATTCAAAGAAACATAGATATAGGGAAAGAAACATGATAAGTTTTAGAAGAGTAGATAATAATATAATTTTCACATATAGTTCTGATTTCACCTACAGTGATTGGGTAAGAAAAGATTTAACAGAAAAGGGACATGCAATAATAAAATCTATTTTTTATTTTGAAAACAAGGATGTCTTTATTGATTTGGAAGAAGAAGAAATTGATGATGATATTTATGAAGATGAGCCTTACCCTATATCATTTCTTTTTGCCAATAAAGAAGATTCTTATTTTAAAATTGTGAAAAATGTCTTGGTTGAAAATGTTGATATTTACTTTCATGAAGATATTGATTTTGAACTAAAGTTTTTTTTAGCTGATGTTAAATACTCTGTTTTCAAACAAATAGAAGGTTTAGTAAATCAAGATTTATTCATTGGTGGAAATAATCCTAATGCTATTCCTTTTGATGCATTCAAACAAATTATAAAAAGCTTTCCAAATAGTTATGAAAAAAGGCTTTATACTGAGTCAAGAGTTTCTACAATTCTCAGAAATTACTTTGAAGATGTTCCTGATGTTGAAAAAAAATTTAATCGTTATCTCAATAAAAAAATAAGTAAAAAAGGTAAGGGGTTATCTAAAATTTTTAAAGCATATGAATTAGAGAAATATACTACCATTCTTGAAAAATTAGAAGACATGCTAAGCCATATTAATTCTTACAATGAAGACCAGTGGCAAGATGAAATCCTTGAAATAATCCTACTTCTATATCCAAAGTATATCAGAGCATTTAAAAGCACACATATCAAGGCTGACTTCAAGAACAAATTCTTGGATTTCCTTTTGGTTGATGGTAATGGGCATATAGATATAATTGAAGTAAAAAAGCCATCAAATGACTCAATAATGTCACATAGCCTTTATCGAAAAAATCATATTCCTAAAAGAGAGCTTTCTGGAACAATAATGCAGTTAGAAAAATATATATACTATCTAAATAGATGGGGAGGTAGAGGAGAAAAGAAATTATTAGAAAAATTAAAAGATAATCTTCCAAAGGATTTTGAGATTAAAATTATCAACCCTCAAGGATTCATAATAATGGGGAGAGAAAATGATTTGACCAGAAGTCAGAAAAAAGACTTCGAAGTGATTAAGAGGAAGTATAAAAATGTAATAGATATAATTACCTATGATGACTTAATAGAAAGGCTAAAAATGACCATAGAACAAATAAAAAAACGATAAGATTTTAAATGGCATTTGAAAGAACTATAAAATCAGCAATAATTAAAGAAACAGGTAAAATTATTGAATCAGATGAGTATTTTAAAAATAAACAGGAAGGTGATGAAATAAGAACTGAATACAATAGAGGTAATATTACTTTTCTTTGTTTGGAATGTAGGCAAAAACTAAGTCTTTCAAAAAGTAACAAAAGAACTTTTTATTTAAAACATTTTCCTAATTCAGAATATTGCGAATTAAAAGAAGAATCATTGTCTAACAAAGAGCAGGAAATCTATACCCAGATACTAATTGCTAAGGAATCCCCTAGACACATCTTTTTAAAAAACAGAATAGGAGAACTTCTAAAAGAAACTAATAATATTTCTGAAGTAAAGATTGATAACTTTTTCATTTTTAATGATAAAGGAAAAAGAAGAAAACCAGATGTATATTGTAAGTATTTAGACAAAAAAATAGTGTTTGAAATTCAGTTATCCACCTTATCACAAAAGTACATTTTAGGAAGATATGATTTTTATAAAGAAAAGGGTATTTATTTAATATGGATTCTTGACAATTTTGATGTAGAAGGTAAAACTACAACTGAACTAGATATTAAATACTTATCTAAACATCAGAATTATTTTAGATTTAAAGATACTACTGACTTCCAACTTAACTGTAAGTTTAAACAAACTCATTTAAATACTAAAAATCAATTTTATGATGAATGGAATGAAGTAGATATAACCTTAGATAAATTACAGTTTGACAAAGAAAACAATGAAGTTTATTTGTATAATTTCTTAAAGAATAAAGAGGAAAAACTAATTATTCAGAAAAGAAATCAAGAACAAATAGAGAAACAAAAAGAAGAAAAAAGACTTCAAAAAGAGCAAGATAGAATAGCATCTAAAATTCATGATTTCATAGAAGCTATAGGTGTTGAAAAAGAAAAGTATAAATCTGACTTTAGTAAGCTAAAAAATGAATTAAATGATTTTGATGATGAAGAATTAAAATTTTTAAATCAAAGACTAAAATTAGATGAAAGAGAAAAAATATTTGATTGGTTGGAAAAAGGTAATGAATCAGATTATGAATTTTTAAAGTTTATTTTAGAGTCTTATCAAATAGATTTGGATGTTAACATAAACCATAAGACTACAAGCAAAAATGTGTTTTATTATCTCTATAACAATGTTGAAATTCACCAAAAAGAGAGGTTCTTAAAACTATTATTTAGAAAAGGTTTTAAATTTTCTAAAATTGACACCCCCTTATTGGGAAATTATTTTGAAGACTCGAATAATGATTTTCAAAGAAGTGTTTTGGTATATGGACTTGCTAATTATACTCCAAAATGGTTAATAGATACTTTGTTTGAATATAAATCACAAAGAGTTCTTTGTATTATAGAAAGCTGCTTAGCAAAGCAAATAATTGGCTTCAAATTTAAAGGGTGGATAGCTTTGCTTAATTATGCTATCCATAATTATCCAGAATACTGGTCCTATATAGAAACTACTCTAAAATCTACAGAATTATTTGAAAAAGTAATTTTATTAGATAAAAAAGGGACATTTCAAAATAAACTAAACAATTACAAAAATGTTCAGCAAGAAATTGATAAAAATTTCGCTCAACTTTTTATGCATTTATACCCTGAACTATGCCATTAAAGAAGAAAAACAAATACATCTATATAGATAAGTACACTTTCAGAAAAAGAAACAAAAGCATTGGTAATTTAGATGATTTTCGAAATGACTTAATAACTGCTCTTGGTGATAATATTTTTAAGTATGAAACATTAGATGAAATCATTTTTAACTCATTAAAAATTATATACCCAGTAAACCGAAACCTTAAAAATGATGAGTCATCTATTCAAAAAAAAACTTCTCAAGTTTTAAAACATTTTGGATTTAACAATAGATTAAAGGCCCATATCTACAAAATAGGAGATAATGGAAAGCGCATTGATATAACTAAAAAAGAACCTAACCTAAGTGCTAAAGACAAGTATTTAAATGAGATTATTAGATTTAAAGAGTTACCAAAGACACATTTTAATTATTTAAAAGAAGAATCAGAACTTCATTTATTAGAAATAACAAAATTGGTTACCAAATATTCTAGTACCCCTTACATTTCTAAGCATTATTTGAAAGAAGAAAAGCCACCATCTAACCAAAGTGAAAGAATGTTTTTAGATTATTACAAAAGGTGTATTAGTGAACAACAAGATATTCTGGCTTATAGATATGGAGAGAAAATTAAAGAAAGAGCTATTACCAAAGTAACAAAACTACCTTTCAATTTTCCAGATTGGAATTTTGGTGGAATTTTAGATTTCCCATACTACTCATCAAGAGCTTATTCAGAAGGATACTTTAATCATGAACTAATTGAAAAGGTATATCATCGTTTAATAGACACAACTATTTATGAAGAAGATGAGAGTTATAGAAATTTATATTTTAATAATAAGCGCCTTTTTTACTCTAAACTATTTAAAAACTACTCTACACAACACTACTTTCAAGACATAAAATATTACTTAGGAGTATTACCTATAAGTCAGCATAGAATAAAGGTAATATATGAGCTTGAGTTTTTATTTAATAAACAAAAATGGGTTAGCTTCTATGGCATTGCATTAACCCAAATAGAAGGACTTTTTGCTGATATGTCTAAAATTATGGGAGCAAAAGTGAAAAGAAGGGTTTATGACAAAATAAATGTGGTAAGAGAATCAGATATTTTGAATTATTTAGATTATTATCAATATCACATACCTGAGATGCGAAATAAATTTATGCATGGAGAATTAAACGGTATAGAAAGTGATAAACTAAACTCTTATGATTTATTAACAGACATCAGATTCTTATTAAGGTTTTTTTATGAACTTGATAATTCATTGGTTCAATTAAAAAAAATATTAGCCAAACAAAATTATACTTTTCCCACACTTGATGAAGTTGTTTCATTTTTTAAGATTTTGAGTGATAACAACTCATCTCTCAAAGATTATGTTAAGAATAATTTAGAAGAAATAAAGCAATTTCTTTCAGTTAACTTGGTTGTTAATAATAATATTGATGTCCTAATCCTCAATTTAGAAGAAGATATAAAAAATGATATTTCTTCAGTAAATGATTTTTTAAGTAGAGTATTCATAAAGAGATGTTTTAATTTAGATGAGTTGAACCCTAAAACTATTAAATCTTTTTTTGAGAATAGCGAAAATAATGTTCTTTTAAAATCTGAAATATTCATGATTCAAGATAAAATAGATTCCATTTCTAAGTATTCCTTTTTCCTAAAAAAACATAAAAAATGGTTAATGGGTCTGGAGCAGGAAATAAGGGATTATCTAAATAGAATTTCCAAACATTATAGTTCCGACTTGAATAAGCTTTCAGTTTTATCAGATTTTATAGAATAACCCAACCTCTATTTTAGAAGAGATTGGGTATTCATCAACTCAAAAACCAATGGTATTTAGAATCCCCATTGAGAGTTTGTGCCAATCCATTTGTAAAATCAAAAGCATTGACAGTTCTATCCAAAAAAGCATCTATATAAGAACTCTTATTTGCTGATGTGAAAAGATTATAGACATTCCATAAGTTGATGTTTCCGTTTTCATCTTTACAAAAGCTCTTATCCTCATAATAGTCTTTTGCAATAGTATTCATTTGCCTATCTGCAAAGTCCATTTGTGGTAATTCCTTTCTCTGTTCTTTAGGCAGATAATTATACAATCTTGCTTTACCAATTAACTGTGCAAATTGATGTTCAGTTAAACTTTGTTGAGAAAGAGCTTTCATAGCTTTTAAATGACTCTCTGCTTCATAGCCATGTATCACTTCAAGAATCTTATTTTGAAGTTCCTCATAGCCTCCTACTCTCATTTCTGAGGTGAAACCATCAGAAGAAATACAAAGGTTACAACATACCATATTTTGAAATCCAATAAAGAACTTAAACTTCTCATGTGACTTTTTACTATAAAGGTTCTCATTATTGTATGCTCTAACACCACCTACCATCAAGGAAAGAGTATTTCCATTAATGCTTTCTGTAATTGAAGGTATTCTTACAACAAATGCCATTCTTTCAAAATATTGAGTTTTCTCATGTGCTAGCAGCTCTTTAGCTGATTTGTAAATAGCATCTGGTGTTCTACCCTTAATTTGATGACTGACACGAATTTCAGGTAAATCTATTTCTTGATTTCCAAAAGCATTACTTATACATTCTTGTGTTATTTCAATAAACTCTTGATGTGCAATAGTTTTTTCATTGTCTTTCGCAAATACAGGTATTACACAATCCTGCTTTAATTTAGAGAGGCTAACACTATCTGTATTAGCCTCAATAAATGGGTTGATTTTATATTCTTCTCTTTTTGATGGTACTTCCAAAATTGAGGAAGATTGCCTTGTACCATCAAAAGGAGAAGATATACTATTGACTTGACTGTTGTGAACTTTTACTAATTCCATTACTTGAAAAATTTGAAGGTTTAACTAAATTCTCTAATTGTTGTTTTTTATCTCTGAATTGCTGATTCAATGCTTGTTGAAAACTTGGATTTTCATTGTAAAGCTTTGTCAGCTCTGAAACAGATAATGTTGAATTGATTTTTTCAATCACATCTTTTGAAGTTACAGGTTCAGCATTACACCATTTCAATAACTTCTCACCTGTTTTAGCAGAAATAACAAATTCTGGTTTATTCATAAATAATCCTGTTCTGTCTTTACTACTTTTGGCTAAATGTTGATCATTTATTAATTCAAAATTTACTGTCAATTCATACTCAAATCCTTCTCTGGTAATTTCTTTAGTTCCATGTTTCATTACCTTGGTTCTACCATTAGAGCCTACATCAAGAGAGTAATCAATTTTGGTTCTAGCTGTTGTAATTATATGACAAGTAGATTGTAAAATTTTGTCAATAAAGGATTGATGTCTCGGTGTCACTTTTGCCCAATCTTGGAATCTTCCACCTAACTGCTCATGTATTTGCAGACAGCCCCCTTTTCCTTGCCATTCATGAGTTATACTATCAATCACAATGACTTCTATTCCTGATTTCTCACAAATTTCAATAGCTTGATTATATCTTTCAGGTGAATAAGGCGCTTGTAAGTCTAATACATTAAAGTTTCCTAAGTCTGAATACAATGAAGCTGAAGAATTTTCTGAATCTATTACAGCTATTTTACTCCAATCTTGTGTCATACCAAAAGCTAATAATAAAGCTGAGTGAGTTTTACCAAATCCACTTGGTCCAGATATTCCCAATCTGAGTTTTACATTTTGTCTTTTACTTTGTTTTAATTGCATAATCTTAATATTTGAAAAGGTTAATATTTTATTGTATTATTTTTAAGTTGAATCTGAATAGATTCTATTTATAATGAAAAAGACCCTCATTGTTTGAGAGTCTTTTGGAAAATTTATGAAGCATATAATAGCTTGGGTTCTTCAAGCAGTTTAGTCATTGCATCATCAATAATATCATCATCAAATTCCTTGAGATAAGCTTTTGTAACACTTACATCATGATGACCCATGGATTCACCAATTAAATCTGTTGAAATTCCAGCAAATTTCAAATTAGTAGCAAAACTGTGTCTAATTACATAGGATGTTACATTTTTTTCTACACCTTGAATTTTAGCAATCTCTTTAAGTTGCTTATTAAATCTACTAATAGTTTTATGCTTTCTATTTTCAATTTGAATAGGTGTTAGGTTATCTTTTAATAAAATTGGGAATACATATTTGGTTGTTCTATTTTGAGCTTTATAATAAGCTATAATCTGTTTTACAGGTTTTAACATTTTTACAGAAAACCTACCTTTAGTTTTAGAGCGTATATAGAAAATTCTATCTCCTTGAATATTATCCCATTTTAATTTCATCATATCTACAAAGTTCATTCCACCCATATAATAGCTGAATAACATATAATTCTTAGCATCAATTAAATGAGGGTATTTGTCAGTATCAAGAGCTTCCATAAGCTTCATTTCTTTTCTTGAAAGTGCTTTTTTGATACCTTTCCCTTTTAACTTAGATACTTTGTAGATTTTAAAAGGATAATATTTTTCATCTACTACTCCCTTTTTAATAGCATCATTAAATAATGCTCTAAGCTCTCGCATTTTTACACCAATTCCACCATCAGTATTATTGTTACTTCTCAAATGAGTTTCATACTTATCTAGTAAGGTTGGTGTAATTTCCCTAAATACTAGATTCTTATTTTTGTGAAATTTGAAAAATGAATTATAAACATCTCTATAAGCTCTAGCATTGCCAGTTCTTCCAGCCTTGTTTAAATCTGATATTTTTTCTTTCCAAAATTCAAAGACTGTAGTTTTCGAAGATTTCTTACCTCTAAATTTTATTTCAAATTGATTAAGGGTAAAGTCTATACCATCAAGAATAAAATCATCAATAATCTTTAAAGCTTCCTCTTTCTTTTTAAGTAAAGCTCTATTTCTTTGTAAATAGTTCTTTTGACTCTTTTTAAAATTTGAATTGCCTTTATCCCAATCTTTTTTTAAGCAACTTATTCCAAGTGTAATAACCTTGACTTTTCTTTCTTTAATGATTTTTAATACTACAGGATAAAGTCCTTCTTTATTAGGTTTATTTCTTAATATTATTTTAATACTTGCCATTGTTTTGTTTTTTGCTACCTTTTCCAAACTTTATTATATATAATATATATATGTCTGGAAAAGGTTGATTAATGATTAATAAACTTTTCATGTTCCCAAAGAAGTAATTGTCTTATTACCTTATTCATGGCATCTAATTTGTATTTATCTATGAGTCGATAGAATACTTTTTTTTGCCTTGCTCGTGTGTGCTTATCCAAAGCTTCCCAATGTCCATATGAAGTAAATGACCTTAGCAAATCTCTGTCTTTTTGATTTGAAACATTATTTGCTGAAATTCTATTTACAATTAATATTTCATCAAATTTTTTAAAATAAAATTGAAAAAGTCTTTTTAGAGTATTTCTATCATAAAGTTCAGTAACATTAATCTTACCTAAATTTTTGAACCTCTTAATGTTTTTTAATATTAATGTGATTTTCATCTTTTTTTTTTCATGCTTGCAAATTGAAATCTCAATTGAATAATCATCGTAATCAAATTTTATAAATCCCTTTTTTTTCTTAGGAATCTTATTCGAATTGTAGTATTTCAATTTGTGAATAATTAAGTGAGAATAGAATAAATCTTGAACATCAATATCAATTATAATCCAATAACTAATACTCATGACTGTTAAGTTCGTATCTAAAGGATCATACATTAAGGAAAGTTGAGTTTTTAAACTTTCTATGAATTTTGTGTAATTCATATTGCTACAAGCACCGATTCTTTTATCAGACATATTATTGTATATAACATTATAGAATCCTGTCAAGTAACCTTTGTATTCATCTATCTCAAAATACAGACCGTTAAATCTCCCTTTAATTGGATAAATGATTTGACCTGTTTTGTAAATAGTTTTATGTTCTATTTGAAATAATTTTTGATCTAAAAGCCACAATTGATAGTAAAGCTTTTTGCTATAACACGATCTTGAATAAACTATCATAACTTATAAGTTATGTAATTATCAATACTCGTCATTACCTCTGCTGACTGAATTGTTCTGCTATTTACAATCCATTCATCTAACTCACTTCTTTTGAAATAAATGAGCTTTCCATTAGGAACATAATGAGGTATTTCTTTTTTGCTAGTAAGTTTATATAGACTAGACTTTGACTGGCTTAAATACCTAGCTGCTTCTTCAAGAGTAAAAAACTCTTTATTAAATAAATTCTCTTTTTCTAGTAATTCAATTATTGTTTTTAATTGTTCTTGGATAAATTCCATAATTTTTTAGATTATGGATATGGCGCCATATCCTGATTATTTCAGGCAAAGAAAACGCAGTATACACTATATAAAGGAATACCATACCTTAACTGTATGGTAAAGGTATTTTTAAAGAGAAGAAATAATTTTGTCAATCCTATCTTTAAAATCAGGATTAGTAGACATATTTTGACGTGTATTTTTAAAATTTTTTAATTCGTTCCCATATTCATCAACGAACACATATCTTAAGAATTTATATAAGTCAAGGGCAATTTTAGAACTCAAATGTCCATCTTCAATTAATTTATCAAATAAATATAGTAGAGTAGCTTTATTGGTATATTTGTTTCTCTTTGCCTTAACAAGCCACTCAATCTTTTTCTCAACTTTTTGTCCTGTGAAAGCATTGATAAACTCTTTTCTAGATGAGTTTATCATTGATGGTGTTTCTATCAGAGAAGAAAACAGCTTCTCAATCTTAATTTTTCTTTCAATATTATTTGAAGCTAACAAATCAAATGAATAAAAAAATTTATAGCTTACAGTTCCCTGTTCGGTTGAATAAAGGTCAATTACACTTTCAAATCTTTCAATAATTGAATTTAAAAATGGGAAGTCCTTAAATGACTTTAAATTTTTTAAAGTATTTATTTTAACTCTTAAAAAACTTGCATGCGCATCTATCTGAACTTTATTATTGAAATTAGCTTTAAATCCTAATTCTATAAATTGTTTTGAATTTAAAACTTCATTATTAAGTTTATCAAAAACAAGCTTTTCAAATGTTACAACACTAAAATTATCTTCTTTTTCTGAATATTGGTCTTTGTAAAATTCTATGATATGACTCTTTTTATCAACGCTCTTTATTCTATTCCCAAATGATTCATTTTCATATTGTGCATAGAATTTTTTCAAATCATTATAAATAGTAGAACTTAAATAATTCTCTATAAAATAAAAAGGGAAATCTATTGAGCTTGGCATAATGAAAATTTAGAAATTGAAATATAAGGAAATAAGAGAAATGTTTAACCTATGTTTAACCTGAGCAAAATTCAAAGAACTATAAAATCTCTCTAAAACACAAAAAAGCCACTACTTTCGTAATGGCTTTGTTTGCTCCTCTTCTTAGGCTCGAACTAAGGACCCTCTGATTAACAGTCAGATGCTCTAACCAACTGAGCTAAAGAGGAATTTAATCTCTTATTAGTGTGTTTTAGAAGGCACTAAACTTCTTTTCCTCTTCTTAGACTCTAACTAATCCCGAAAGCTTTCGGGACTCGATTAACAGTCAGATGTTCTACCTATTGGTTACTATTGGAAGAACTAAAGAGTGTCTTTTTTTCGCGTTAGCGGATGCAAATATAAATCATTTTTTCTGTTACTACAAAATGAAATATTAATTTTTTTGTTAAAAATTTTAATTCGTGACGGCTTTAAAAACGTCATTACCATTGGCAAATAACACTAAGGCGATTAATATAAAGAAACCAACGATTTGTGCACGCTCTAAAAACTTTTCACTTGGTTTGCGTCCAGATATCATCTCGTACAGTAAAAACATGACGTGCCCTCCGTCTAAAGCAGGTATTGGCAACAAATTAAGGATGGCTAACATAATCGATAAAAATGCTGTTAGTCCCCAAAAATACGGCCAACTCCACACAGGTGAGAATTGATCGTAAATGGCTTTAAAACCTCCTAAACCTTTGTAAGCTCCTGTGCTAGGACTAAAAATGGCTTTTAGCTGATCAAAATAATTGGTAATTGTTTTGGTGAATTTACGCCCTCCTGCTGCAAAGCTTTCTCCAAAAGTATACTCCTTTCTAAAAATATCGTAGTAGCCTAATTCTTCAAACCGAGAAGGATTGTTATAAGGTCTGATTCCAAATTTACCTTCGGAATTTAAGTTTAATTCTTTATTAACGATTGAATTATCTTCTCGCAAAACCTCAACAGAGACTGTAGTGTCTTTTAAACCCTCTGTAATCGAGTCAAGCTGGTCGAAATATTTTAATTCTTTACCATTAATACTTTTAATGATATCCCCTTGTTTTAAATCCTTCTTGGCATTTAATGAAGTATCTGCTACTTCTCCTACCATAAAAGGAATACGATATTCAAAATTACGCTTACTTTTACTAGATGAATATTGTCCCAGAAAGTCTTCAGGTAAATCTATGACCTTCTTTTCGCCTTCTCTACTAATGGTGATAGTTTCTGCACTG
The DNA here is from genome assembly GCF_013394595.1 of Winogradskyella forsetii. GTDB lineage: Bacteria > Bacteroidota > Bacteroidia > Flavobacteriales > Flavobacteriaceae > Winogradskyella > Winogradskyella forsetii. The sequence continues at coordinate 4,438,667 of NZ_CP053348.1, read as the reverse complement.
ATCAGATTAAAGCCTATATCAGAATCATTTACAACAGGCACGTCGTTTACCGCTAAAACCTTATCTCCTGTTTTAAAACCAAAATCCAACAATGCAGGGTTATCAATCCAATACCCATCCTTTAAACTGTCAACCTTAACATCAGAATCGCCATAAGCAAAAGAAATAGCCACATAAATCACGTAGGCCAAAATAAAGTTGACGGTAACGCCTCCAAGCATTATAATCAATCGTTGCCAGGCTGGTTTAGAACGAAATTCCCATGGTTGTGGTGGCTGTGCCATTTGTTCCTTATCCATGCTTTCATCGATCATTCCTGCAATTTTCACATAACCTCCAAGTGGCAACCATCCTATACCATAAACGGTATCGCCTATTTTCTTCTTAAAGAGTGAAAATTTCACATCAAAAAAGAGGTAAAACTTTTCAACTTTAGTTTTAAATAGTTTGGCTGGTATAAAATGTCCGAGCTCGTGCAAAACGATAAGCAAGGATAAACTGAGTAAGAATTGGGATATTTTTATTATAAATTCCATGTCATTTTTTCAAATTTCGATTTGCAAAAGTACGGTTTTTATCTCAAACGAATTCTAAAATAAATGCCAATATATTGAAAACGGATTTACCTTAATTTTTTATAATCCGCTTATTAATTATCTCGTCTCCAGTTTGAAATTGTATAAATAATAGCCCTGAAGACAAAGCGCTTAAATCAACTTGAGGTGTCCAACTAGATTGTAATAACAATTGACCCAAACTATTATAAACCTTAATAGTTTCAATAGCTACATTTTCGGGTTTTTCAATATTTATTGTAGATGATGTTGGATTAGGATATAATTGAATACCAGCATTAAAATCAAATTCAGAATTACTCAGAGTTACTGAATTGTCTTTTGAAATTAAATGGTAATCAGGATCAAACAACACTTCTTGAACCGTAAAATTAACAGTTTCAAAAAATTGTTCATTGTTGGAGGTATTATCTAAAACAACATCCAAGGTTTCTCCAAGTGTTCCCACAATTCTAAAGGGCACATCGGCTTCAAAAAACAAAACGGATGGATGGCTTTGGGTTTGCGAAACCACAAGTTGCAATTGATTTCCATTTTGGTTCCAATTCACAGCATAACTCGGATAACCTTGATTATAGATCCAATCGTCAAAAAATTCATCCAAGTTTTCACCTGTAGATAATTCCATGACATCATTAAAGTCCTGCGTTTTGGCATAATCAAAAGCTAACTCCGGTGCTGTCAGATAATCTTGTAAACCTTGATAAAAATCGGTATCTCCTAGTTTTTTTCTTAACATATGTAAAACCATAGCCCCTTTGTTATAACTCAAACGACCACTAAAAATCCGGCTCACACTTGTGGTATCTTGATCCGAAAGATATACAGCACCACCCGGTTGCGACGTAATATTGTTAACCCGTTGCTGTCTCCAGGTCTTAAAACTGTTTTCCCCATCCAAATCTTCAATAACCAAACCTGATAAATAAGTCGCAAAGCCTTCGTTTAACCAAATATCTTTCCAACTGCCGCAGGTTACTTTATTACCAAACCATTGATGGGCAAGTTCGTGCGCAATTAAATTTCTATTGAAAGACCCCATAAAGGAAACGGTAGTATGTTCCATACCACCTCCCCAACCAAATTGGGCATGACCATATTTTTCGTCCGAAAATGGATATTCTTCAAATAAATCTGTAAATATGTTCATAATGTCCACAGTAACACCTGTACTGGCTTGAGCACTTGTTAAATCTTCGGGATAGACATAATTCACGATATCAAAAGGTGTTCCGTTATTAGGAACTTCATGAGAATACACTTCATAATTGGTGACTGCAATAGCAATTAGATAAGCAGGTATGGGATGACCATGTTTAAAATGCGTAATTTTCTCAGAACCTTCAACTGTTTGACTCATTTCCAAACCATTTGAAACTGCCACGTAAGTTTCATTTGTAGGATTAAATACTGGTGTTTTAAGATATACGTCGATAGAGTCAATTTTATCAATTAAATCTTGTTTACAAGGCCACCAACCTTTGGCACCATAAGGTTCGGACAGCGTCCAAATTATGGGATCGCCATTATGGGTGGTTTGCTCAAACGATCCAAAACCAGAGCTCACAGGATTACCGGAATAACTTACGGTTAAAGAATCTAAAACACCTTGTGCTTGTGCCATAGGTAAAGTGACCACCAGTTCATCATCTGAATTTTGAGTAAAGCTTAAACTATTACCACGCTGCAAAACTTGGGAAACTATCATATTATCAGCCAAGTCAAAAGTGATGTCGGTCATGGCTTCTTTGGCCTCAAAATAGGTGGTGACATCTCCAGAGATTTGCGCAAAAGATGGGTCTACATTTAATTCTAACCGATGGTATTTAACATCATAATTACCCGTATTCTCATTTTGACTATTCATCATTTGTCGTAAAGCTGTGGTAGCTTCAGAAGCTCGGATGACGTTTAATGTTTCATTATAGTCCTGAGCATTTATTTGTAACGTTAAAAAAATAATTAAACTGGTAATTATCGGTTTCATAGTACTGTTTTTGTGTTAAAAATAAGGCTTTTATTGAGATTCAGTCGTATTTTTGCCGTTCAACTTTCATTTACACCTACACAATGTCATTTCTTTCATTTTTTAAAGGCTATAAAAATTTTGGGATTTTCTTCTCTATTCTTTCTATTATTATTTTGGTCATAATTTATAATGTACTAAACGTGAAACAACCGCTTCCTATTTATCAACCCGCTATGGTTAGCGAGGAATTGGTAGATAGCACTATCCAACACCAATTAAAATACCATAAAATCTCAGATTTCAGTTTAACCAATCAGAATGGTAAGACCATTACGCAAGATACGTATAAGGATAAAATCTATGTGGCCGATTTCTTTTTTACTACCTGTCAAACCATTTGTCCTATCATGACCGACAATATGTTTCAGATACAAAAGGAAATTATTAATGATGATGATGTGATGTTATTGTCACATTCCGTAACTCCAAAAATTGATAGTGTCCAGCAATTGAAAAAATATGCCAAAGAAAAAGGAGTTATTGATAGAAAATGGAATTTAGTCACAGGCGATAAAAAACAAATCTACGAACTTGCCAGAAAAAGTTATTTGGCCGTAAAAACAGATGGTAATGGCGATGCGTACGATATGATCCATACCGAAAATTTTATGCTTATTGATAAAAAACGTCAAATTAGAGGTTTTTATGATGGAACAAAACCAAAAGATATTGAGCGTATTTTAGAAGATATTGAAACCTTAAAATACTTCGGTGGCTCTTAGAAAAACTTAAAGTATTCAAATATTCATTGCGTAGTTTTTTACACTAATAAATTTCTCTTACTTTTGCTTCTTTAAAATTAATCTAAATAAGGATAAGGTTGACATTAGCAGACTTAAAACGTGGACAACAAGGCATAATTACTGATGTGTCTTCAATTCATATTCCATTAAAGCTTCTCGAAATGGGTTGCTTACCTGGCAATTCGGTTCAGCTGGTACAAGTTGCTCCATTTGCAGATCCCATGTACCTCAACATCAACGGAACGCATTTGGCGATCAGAAAAGAAACTGCTATTCACATTATAATCGAAACGGTACATGAGTAAGCAAATCAACGTTGCTTTAATTGGAAATCCCAACACAGGGAAAACTTCGGTGTTCAATGCGCTGACGGGTTTAAATCAAAAGGTTGGAAATTATCCTGGCATTACCGTTGAAAAAAAAGAAGGCATTTGTAAACTTCCACGAGGTGTTAAAGCCCATATCATTGATTTACCTGGAACCTACAGTTTGAATGCCTCGTCTTTAGACGAAAATGTAGTCATTGAATTACTTCTCAATAAGAATGACAAGGATTATCCTGACGTTGCCGTTGTGGTAAGTGATGTCGAAAACTTGAAGCGAAATCTTTTATTATTCACGCAAATTAAAGATTTAGAAATTCCGACCATATTGGTAATTAATATGGCTGATAGAATGGCTTACAAAGGCATTTCATTGGATATCGATTATTTGGAACAAGAGCTCGAAACTAAAATTGCCTTAATTAGTACTAGAAAAAACAGTGGCATCAATGAACTTAAAGAATTGATCACCCATTACAAAGAGCTTTCTACCACACCTTGTATGGACGCCTCGTCTATAGATGAAGCTTATTTTAATAACCTTAGAAAAGCATTTCCCAATCAATTACTATACAAACTGTGGTTGGTTATTACACAAGATGTTAACTTCGGAAAAACAGATCGAACCGCATTTGATAAAGTTGAAGATTTCAAAACCAAGTCTAAAGGCGATTTAAAACGGCTTCAACAAAAAGAAACCATAAAGCGTTACCAGTTTATTAATCAAACACTTAAAAAAGGGCAAACCATTGATCTTAATACAGCAAAAGATTTACGCATAAAATTAGATAGAATTCTAACTCATAAGGTTTGGGGCTATTTAATTTTTGGAGTTATTTTATTAACTATTTTTCAGGCTATTTACGATTGGTCCAGTATTCCAATGGATTTTATTGATGGAGCTTTTGCCTCGTTAAGTGAATGGATCAAAAACACATTGCCAGAAGGCGCATTTACAAATTTGCTCGCTGAAGGTATCATTTCTGGCCTCGGTGGTATTGTTATTTTTATTCCACAAATTGCTTTCTTATTTCTATTTATCTCAATTCTGGAAGAAAGTGGTTATATGAGTCGCGTAGTCTTTTTGATGGATAGAATTATGCGACGCTTTGGATTGAGTGGAAAAAGTGTAGTGCCTTTAATTTCAGGAACAGCCTGTGCGATTCCCGCAATTATGGCGACCCGTAATATTGAAAGCTGGAAAGAACGCTTAATTACAATTTTAGTAACGCCTTTCACCACTTGTTCTGCTAGATTACCTGTTTATCTTATCATTATCGCTTTGGTCATTCCTGAAGGACGAATTTTAGGATTGAGTTACCAAGCCTTAACCCTAATGCTATTATATCTCATTGGTTTCGGTGCAGCCGTTGGTTCTGCTTGGATTTTAAATAAAATATTAAAAATAAAAAGTAAGACCTTTTTTGTAGTAGAAATGCCTAACTACAAATTACCGATGTTTAAAAATGTCGCATTGACAGTACTGGAAAAAACAAAATCATTCGTATTTGGTGCTGGTAAAATAATTTTAGCAATATCAATTGTACTATGGTTTTTGGCATCTTATGGACCAGGAGACAATTTTAACAATGCCGAAAGTATCGTTACAGAACAATACGAATCGGAAAACTTAAGTGATGACGAATTGGAACAAGAAATAGCATCTCACAAATTAGAACATTCCTTTATTGGTATTGCTGGTCATGCTATTGAACCTGCTATTAGACCATTAGGTTACGATTGGAAAATTGGAATCGCCATCGTAAGTTCTTTCGCAGCTCGTGAAGTGTTTGTTGGTACTTTAGCAACCATTTATAGTGTTGGAAGTGATGAAGAAGAAACTATAAAAAATAGAATGGCTGGAGAAGTCAACCCCATTCTTGGCGGCCCATTATTTAATTTTGCTTCTGGTATTTCATTATTGTTATTTTATGCCTTTGCCATGCAATGTATGAGTACGCTCGCCATCGTTAAACGTGAAACTAATTCTTGGAAATGGCCCATCTACCAATTAGTAATTATGAGTGCTTTTGCGTATATTGTAGCATTAGTTGCTTTTCAAGTTTTAAAATGATAAAAAAAAGTCTTCCCTTAGGGAAGATTTAGATGGGATATGAATCTGATTATTCAAAACATATTAGTTTTTTCAGCATTGGCTCTTGCCTTGCTATTCTTAATACGTAAGTTTATTTGGTCACCTAAGAAAAAATCTTCAAAAGCTTGTGGTGGTAATGATGGCTGTGGATGTCATTAATTATCATCTTAATAGCTTATTTTTTTGATTATAAGTCCAACAAAACTGCTTTCTTCAAAGACCTATTTAGTGGTGTTATTCTATGCCTAGGCTTATTACTTTCAGCGTTTGGCTTTGCAGCCCTATTCGGCTTAAACATTGTCTATGCCATTTTCTACTTAGCGATAGAAATAATACTTGTATTCGCGCTAAAGGCATTTATTCAAACTAAAAAGTAATTTCCAGAATCCATTTTTATTCATATCATTTTTGTTTGAAACAATTTTTTAGTTACATTTGAAAAGTATTTAAGCTTACTTAAAAATAAATTAAAGCTATAATAAATGTCAATCGCAGTTGAAAACTTTGTAAAAGCTATTTACAACAATAATTCCCATGATACTAAAAATACCAAACCAGGCAATATTGCCAAAAAATTGGGAATTTCTAGTGCAGCAGCAACTGATATGGCAAAAAAATTAGCCGTAAAAGATTTACTCCACTATCAAAAGTACCAAGAATTACAACTCACCGATAAAGGCAAAAAAATGGCTTTGAATATTGTGAGAAAGCATCGGTTATGGGAAGCATTCTTATTTAAAATGTTCGATATGTCATTGCATGATATTCATAAAGAAGCCGAACTTTTAGAACATCAAACTTCAGATTTATTAGCTGACAAGATTAGTGCATATTTAGGACATCCTAAGTTTGATCCTCATGGCGATCCAATTCCTAATGCTAAGGGAGAAATAACCACAAAAGATACCTCCATTTCACTTTCAAATGCTGAGGAAGGAAAAGCATATATCATTTCCAGATTAATAAGTGATGACAAAGAGTTTTTTGAATTCTGCGCACATCAAAAATTAAAATACGGTCATGAGATAAAAGTAACCAAACAATTCAAAAAAAATAAAATGACGGAACTTTCAGTGCATAACAACACTATTTTACTAAATGAAGATTTTTCAAATTTAATTTATGTTAATGCAACTAACTAAAAAACACATACTATTTGGCATTATGCTGTTTGCATCCATGTTTCTCACTTTTTCACAAGAGACAGATACAGTTGAACCTATAGTTACAGATAGACCAGATGCTACCGAAGCATCTTCTACAGTTGGAAAAGGCACATTTCAAATTGAAACAGGCGGTTTGTTTGAATCTTTTGAAGAAAACAACACAAAATCTGAAAACTACACCTACAACACTATATTGATTCGATATGGTATTCTCGACAATGTAGAATTGCGAGTAGGTTGGGATTTTGTGGAAGGCATTACCAAAGTCAATGGCAGCAAATTAGATAATGTGACAAGCGGACTTTCCCTTTGTTATTAGGATTAAAATTAGATATTGCTGAAGAAAAAGGTAGCATGCCAGAAATAGCTCTTATTGGTCATGTTTTTCCCCTATTTAGTGCTTCAGCAGATTACAGGCCAGAAACAACAGGTATTGATTTTAGACTGTCATTATCACATACTTTGAGTGAAAAATCGAGTTTAGGTTATAATATTGGTGCGGAATGGGGCAATGATTCGCCTGAGGCCGCTGCGATTTACACCCTTGCTTACGGTTACAGTCTTTCGGACAAATTTGGCTTTTATGCTGAACTATATGGCGATTTGCCAGAAGATAGTTCTGCCAATCATTATTGGGATGCCGGTTTCACTTATTTGCCATGCAACGATTTGCAATTTGATATTTATGGTGGCACAAGCATTACACAAGGTCAAGACTTGTTAATAGGAATGGGATTAAGTTATAGAGTTAAAAGAAAATAGTTTTATAGATGAAAAAAATATTAGTATTACTGTCAATCTTGCTGGTTTTTAATTGCGAAAACGAAACCAAAAAAAAGAATGGAAAACTCAATGTTGTTACCACAACCACAATGATTACCGATTTGGTTAAAAATATTGGTGGAGATTCCATAAACGTGGAAGGTTTAATGGGTGCTGGTGTCGATCCACATTTATACAAAGCCAGTGAAGGCGATGTCACCAAATTGGTCAATGCAGATGTTATTTTTTATAACGGATTACATTTGGAAGGTAAGTTAGTTGACGTTTTTGAAAAAATGGAAAGTTCAACAAAAAAACCAGTCGCCTTAGCCGATGATATAAGCAAAAACCAATTAATAGGTTCAGATTATTTTGCTTCAAATTACGATCCGCATGTGTGGTTTAATATCAGCTTTTTTAAACATTTTGCAGAAAAGGTTACCCAAGTTCTATCTCAACAAGATCCTGATAATGCTGAAATATTCCGAGCTAATGAAAAGCGCTATTTAGCAGAATTGAACAAACTTAATGACGATGTACAAGGTGTGGTTGATGCTCTTGAACCGGAAAAAAGGATATTAGTTACAGCACATGATGCCTTTAATTATTTTGGACAAGCTTATGATTTTAAAGTTGTGGGCTTACAAGGCTTATCCACAGCTACTGAAGCAGGTGTGCAAGATGTTCAAAAGATGGCTTCGCTTATTATAGAAAATAATGTAAAAGCTATATTTATTGAAAGTTCTGTACCTAAGCGAACCATTGAAGCTTTGCGGGAAGCTGTAAAATCTAAAGGACATGATGTAGCTATTGGAGGTACGTTATACTCTGATGCTCTCGGGAATGCTGGCACACCAGAAGGCACTTATCTAGGGATGTACCGCTATAATATTAAAACGATTGTTAGTGCATTGTACTAACTGAGTATTTGGTCTTAGTAACAGGAATTACGCTTAGTTGTGAATTAATAAGACATAAGTTACCTAATTTTCTTGCAAGTTTTTGATAACCTTATAGGTGTTAAAATAATATAAATGTGAATAATAAGTCGATTGAAAAAGAGACTCCTGCCTCTGCAGGAGCAATAGCCGTTAAAGTGGACGACCTTACCGTTGCCTACAACTACAAACCTGTACTTTGGGATATCGATTTAGAAATCCCTGAAAGTGTCCTTATGGCAATTGTGGGTCCAAATGGTGCTGGAAAATCTACACTCATAAAAGCAATTCTAGGCATTTTAAAACCAATAGCTGGTAGCGTTTCCATCTATGATAAGCCATACGAAAAACAAAGACAGTTAGTAGCTTATGTACCTCAAAAAGGAAGTGTAGATTGGGATTTTCCGACTACAGCTTTAGATGTGGTAATGATGGGAACTTACGGGAGTTTGGGTTGGATAAAGCGTCCTGGTAAAAAAGAGAAAAAAGCATCACTTGAAGCTTTGGAAAAAGTGGGAATGCTAGCGTTTAAAAATCGGCAAATAAGTCAGCTATCAGGCGGGCAACAACAACGTATATTTTTAGCAAGAGCTTTGGTCCAAAACGCCTCTATTTATTTTATGGACGAACCTTTTCAAGGTGTTGATGCGACTACTGAAATTGCCATTATCAATATATTAAAAGAATTAAGAAAAGCAGGAAAAACAGTCATCGTTGTGCATCATGATTTGCAAACCGTACCAGAATATTTTGATTGGGTTACTTTTTTAAATGTGAAAAAAATCGCCACAGGACCAGTGAAGGATATTTTCAATGATGATAATTTGACTAAAACTTATGGCATTAATTATAAAGTGAGTATTCAAGAGTAAAAATAGTTTGCAGTCTCAGTAAACAGTGCTAACTGTTGCTAATAAAATAATGTCAGTCTGAGTGCAGTCAAAGACTTTTGGCTATTAAAACCATAAATTGAATTTTAATTATGAAATACGCGTACACCATTTTATATGTCGATGATGTTGAAAAGACAATTTCATTTTACGAAAAAGCTTTCGGATTTCAAAAGAAATTTATCACACCAGAAAATGATTATGGCGAATTGATTTCTGGGGAAACAACCATCGCTTTTGCTTCAAATATGTTGGGCCATTCAAATTTTACAAAAGGTTTTAAAGAACTTTCAATAGAAGAAAAGCCAAATGGTGTTGAAATGGCGTTTACAACTGAGAACATTGAAGCTGATTTTGCGAAAGCAATAAAAGCGGGAGCTAAGGAATACGAAGCTCTAAAACAAAAACCTTGGGGACAAAAAGTAGGCTATTTAAGAGATATTAATGGCTTCTTAATTGAAGTTTGTACGCCGATTAAGGTACAGAAATAGTTTACAGTCTCAGCCTGCCCGTACCGAAAGGCACGTTCGCACGGGTCGCAGTTTTCAGAACTTTTCTTGTGGAAAAATTGTGATTTTTAAGTTTACAATATCAACTAATGAAAAATAAAATTTACTTAAAACACTGGTTAGAATTAAAACCAAAGAATTACAGCAGTAATACAGATTTATATTATCTGAAAATCGCTAATGAAATATACTCGAATTTGGATAACAACACCTTGACTGCGTTATCGCAATTAATGAATAAGGAAGATATATACATACTTTGTTGTTTTATAACCTGCTATTTTGAAGATATTATTTCCCAAACCAATATTTGGCAGGCTTTTAAAGAACAATATGCACAACAGCATCATAAAAAATTACCTTTTTATAACATTGATGATAACTATATTGATGAAGAAATTAACGTTCAGGACATTGCATTTCTAATTTGGTATTTTACAAATTCACTTGAAGATGAATGGTTTGTTACACCATATAGCGATACATTCTTAATTCTAGCAGAACAGGCCATTAGCGTATTGGATGAGGCCTTTGAATATGCACCCGAAAACGAACAGCTTAAAAAATTGTTTGACTTTAAGCCTCATACGGATGAGTTTTATGAAACAAGAGCTTTTCTTCAAATGTTATTTTTTGACTCGTATTTATTTTATCCTGATGTGAAAAGGCGATTTGATTTTAGCATTTTTGAAATTATAGAAGAGAGCAAAGATGAAGATTCAAATAGCATTATGGGTTATATTAGAGAGGTAACCGATGAGTTTACATTTAACAAAGTTAGTTCACTACTTTCCTTAAGAGCCAAGGATTGGGCCAAACAAGTTTTGGGGCCTACCCATAAAAGCTACAACGATATTTCTAGTATATCAGAAAAAATTACGGGTTTGTTTTTATACAAAAAACAAAATAACGAGTCTGTTACCTTAGAGCATATCGCTTCGGGAATAGTTTTTGAAATGACAAAAAAATCGTTTGATAATTCCCATAACTTAAATGAAGATGCTATTATATACATTGGATTGGTTAAGTATAAAAATGAATGGTGGTTTTCTGGTAATTTTTTCATGCAAGAATTTAATGCCGACACCATTTTAGATCAAAAAAACTCTGCACAAGCCAGAGCGGAAGTCAATTTTTTGAGGGATGAAAATGAAATTGGCAAGATTATGCAAAAACAGAAAAAAGCGTTTTTAGATTTTAACGATAATTCACTAATAGCATTTGTAAAAAGCAACACTTTAAATGCTTTTGTTAACGATTATTTTGCTTTTTTCAACAATTCTCTAAATCTCACGAAAGAAGAATCAGAAAATGTGCAAAAAAGGACTAAGGCAGATGGGTATTTTGGTAGTGAAGCAAATTTTGAAGGTTTTGACAACGATACGGATGAAATTGTCGTATTTTTTAATCCTGTAAGTGGCTTAGAAATGTATCCTAATATTTTGAACGCATTTCCGGATAAGAAAAATCCTTTTTTTAAGGAAGAAGACCGAGAGGATGCACTATATATATTAATGGCTCCCGATTATTCAACCGAGTTTACAAATTATTTTATAGAGAATTATAAGGATAAGTTGTCAATTTTTGAAAAAGAGCCTTACCGATCTTATTTCGACGATTTGGATTTTCTACTTAAATTTTGGAAAAAAGACAAGTATAAAAGTAAAAACACAATAGCATTAACAGGGCGTGAAATTTAACAATGAATCTGCAAGAGTACTTTTCTTTAGTTTTTAGTGACTACACCTTAAGAACCATCACACTTGGCACAGCAATTCTCGGTGCCGTTACGGGAATGTTGGGCAGTTTCGCTGTACTTAGAAAACAGAGTTTATTGGGAGATGCCATTTCGCATGCCGCATTGCCAGGCATTGCCATTGCTTTTTTAATTACAGGGGCAAAAGACAGTAATACATTATTAATTGGAGCACTGATAAGCGGTTTAATCGGTACGTTTTGGATAAGAGGAATCGTAACCAAAACCCATTTAAAATCCGATACGGCTTTAGGCTTAGTTCTTTCCTTATTTTTTGGATTTGGGATGTTGCTATTAACCTTTATTCAAAAACAACCGAATGCCAATCAGGCCGGACTTGACAAGTACTTATTCGGGCAAGCAGCAACCTTGGTAGAAAGTGATGTTTGGTTAATGGCAATTGTAACAGGAATTTGTTTACTAATTATGCTAACGTTCTGGAAAGAATTCAAAATCCTTCTATTTGATGCCGATTACACAAAAACACTGGGATTCAATACCAAATTTATAGATATTCTTATCACAAGTTTTATTGTTTTAGCGATCGTTTTAGGTTTACAAACCGTGGGTGTGGTGTTAATGAGCGCTATGCTTTTAGCACCTGCAGCTGCTGCACGACAATGGACTAATAGTTTATCGGTTATGGTTTTGCTAGCTGCTATATTCGGCGCGTTCTCTGGTGTTTTTGGTACCGCGATTAGTGCAAGCCAAAATAATTTATCTACGGGTCCTGTAATTGTTTTAGTTGCAGCTGTTTTTGTCGTAATTTCATTTCTGTTTTCGCCAAGTCGTGGGTTGTTGTTCAAACGAATTCGATTTATTAAAAATCGTCGTGATCTAGAATTGCACAAAACGCTGACCTTTATGCATCATATTGCGGAAACACATGAAGATATTTCGCACCCACACGCCATTAAACTTTTAAATAATTTTCAGGGTTACACCAGGACTACGCTTCAAAAATTAGTAGATAAAGACTACGTGGAACTTCATGGCAACATGTGGAGTTTAACAAAAACAGGATTTGAAACTGCAGCTAATTTATACACCAAACAATCCACAGAAGATGAGTAGCGCTCAGATAGAAATACAACTCATAGCATGTGTCGTGGCGGTTGCTTGCGCCATTCCTGGAACATTTTTGGTGCTCAGGAAAATGGCAATGATAAGTGATGCGATTAGCCATTCTATTTTACCAGGTATTGTGGTTGGCTTTTTTATCACTCAAGATTTAAATTCCCCTTTATTGATTCTTTTGGCAGCTTTCACAGGCATAATTACTGTTGTATTGGTGGAGTATATTCAAAAAACAGGACTCGTAAAAGAAGATACGGCCATTGGATTGGTGTTTCCGGCATTGTTTAGTATTGGTGTCATTCTGATCGCTAAAAATGCCAATGACGTCCATTTAGATGTTGATGCGGTTTTGTTAGGCGAATTGGCGTTTGCCCCATTTGACCGATTATTAATTGCAGGCACAGATGTTGGCCCAAAATCACTTTGGGTTGTTGGTACAATTCTATTAATTACGATTACACTTTTGGTTCTGTTTTTTAAAGAATTAAAAGTCAGCACTTTTGATAAAGGTTTGGCTGCTTCTTTAGGATTCTCGCCAGCCATTATTCATTATGGTTTAATGTCGGTTTCTTCCGTAACTACGGTTGGTGCTTTTGATGCCGTTGGTGCTATTTTGGTTGTTGCCTTAATGATTGCACCTGCTGCAACGGCCTATTTACTCACTACTGATTTAAAGAAAATGTTGGCTCTTGCTATAGGTTTCGGGATTTTTAGTGCCATTTTTGGGTATTGGGTGGCACATTGGTTAGATGCTTCCATTGCTGGCTCAATCACAACCGTTCTTGGCTTGGTATTTTTGTTGGTCTATTTGTTTGCACCATCAAAAGGAATTATTGCCGTAATGTACCGGGAAAAACAACAACGGACCGAAGTCTCTTTACTCACCTTTTTATTGCACTTAAAAAACCATGATGAAATTGAAGAACGCCATGTCAACCATCTTAACGAGCATATCAACTGGCAGAAAGTACGCGCTAAAACCGTTCTCGATTTAGCCCAGAAAAACAATTTGATTCATATTGAAAATAAAGTGGTTTCCTTAACCAAAAAGGGCGATAAGTTCACATCAAAGGCTATCAACTATATCATTACAAATGAAGATACCCAAATTGAAGACATGAAGGACGATTTCTTTTTGTTTAGAGGGTAGTTTCTCCTAAATATTGCACTGAGCACGGTCCAACTTTAACGCAGTTATATCAATGAAATATTTGATTAAATTTTTTTAATTCCGCTTTTAATTCTTCAATGGAAACTTCTTTAAACTCTAAATCTAATTCTGAAGTTGTTACTATTGTCAGTTCTTTCAATCCTAAGAACAGTTTATTACCTCTCTTTTTAATTGCGAAAAGAATAACGTCTTCATCTAATGGTATTTCTCCAAAACTATATTTTCCATGAATGTTATTACTAGTTAAAATCGAGCTTAAGGACTTAAAAACCATTTTCACATTTGCTCCTTCTGCATCCTTAATCTTTACTTTGTATTTAATTTTGCTCTTTCGGCTATTTACAAAACGGTCGCAATTAATCCAACCTAATTGAGAAACGGCAAAAGTGTAACGGTCAATATCACGCTCTTTTATATTTTTAACATTCTTAGATGACTCAAAGGATTCCGCAAATTTTTTGTCGCTACGTGCAATGTATATTGTTGAATCCATTTCCGCTCCTATTCTTTTTCTAGATGTATTAAGATTGTCTCTTACTTCAAAATAAATAGGTAATGAATATTTTACAACCACGGGTTTAGCTTTTTGAAATCCTGGTGTAACTTTGGGGAAAGTTTCTATAACTCGTATAGCTTCTTCTGCTAATTCTTTGCTGTTTGCTCTGGCAAGAATATTGACAATGTTTCCTTCTTCATCTATTTCAAAAGAACTGTCTATTCTTTGTTTACCAGAAAGGTTTAAGTTTTCTGATATATCAACATTAAATTTTCTATTTATAATTTTAGTAATAGTATCAGTAAAACATTTTTTTTGTTCTTCGTTAGTACCATTCTCACATCCAGGAAATATGGGAACTTGCTCAATTGCATGAAATGAGAGCGTTGTATTTTCAATGCTGCCAGTTAACTCATCAATTAAAGTAACCTCTGAAGTTGTTACTTCTGTACTATTTAATCTCCAATTAATCCCATCAGTATTCTTTTCGCCATTAAAAAGCTGCATATTTGTTTTTCCTGAATTATTGAAAATGATATTAATTTCTGCTTGTGGATTTAACTTTAATTTTAAACCATTCTTATTTGCTTCAATATAAAGCATTCCGCCAGTTTCGAGGATTCTATCATTAGATTTTGTGCTTAAATTCGCTAATAAGATATCAGACAATTTATAATATTCAGTAATGTTCAATTCTATGTTTCCAGAGACTTCTTTATTTGTTTTTTCAACTATAAATGCATTTTCAGGAATTGATATTATTGTCCCTTCTTTTAGAGTTATTTTGAAATCTTCTTCTGTGTTTACTGTAATCTTTTGAGGGGCTTTATAATTCGATTTAAAAAACGAAAGCGTATTAACTTTACTAGAATCGTTTCGATTCATTGTTTCCATTTCAACAATTACCGCTTCAACTTCTTTCATTGTAGTCGAAACTTTTTTTTGTTTAAGGTTTTCTTCTTTTGGATTTGTGTCTAATCTTAAAAACGACTTTATTTGAGATTTGTCGCTTTTTTCATACTCAATCATAAAAGTGCCATCCTTATCAGCTTTTAAAATTTTTCGGCTTGCATAGAATTCATCATCAACGATGCAAAATGAAATTACAGTAAAAGTCTTACCTCTAGGAATCTCTATTTTACTTGAATAAATATTCAATATTGTATTATTTTCATTATCCACAAAATAGGTTTCAGACCATTCTGAATTATTTGAATATGCTTCTTCTCTATATAAGTTGAGGTCTACACCCAAATTATTTTTAAGACTAATGACTATTTTGTCCACAGCATCAGAATATTTATCAATATTAATCCAACCTAATTTTGAGATTTCAATTGTTTCATAGAATGCTTTAACCTTCAAGTTATTATTGTAGATTTTTCTTGATTTGTCAAAAGTTAAGATATCATTAGTATAGACTATGTTTATTAACTCTTTATAATACTCTAAATCAATGACTGAAAATTGAGAATCCGAACTTAATAATACGTCCTTTTCTGATGTTAAGTTTGAGGTTCTTTCATATATAATTAACGTGTCTTTTTGATTACTGAAATATTTAATTTCTGGAAATCTCGTCTTTATATTCTTATGTGATAGGTAACCCAAAGAGTCTATTAAAATAAGCCTTTTCATAGTTTCAACACCTCCGAATGCTTTTGTCCTCACTTCATCAAGTATGATAGTATCTTTACAAAAAATAACAAATTGTTTCTCATTTTTCAATTCAATATTAGAAAGATTCCAGTCTAAATAACCATTTTCAACTCTTTCACCATAAAATATTTTCATCGCTTCCTCAGATGTGTTTTTAGGAAACCTAGCTTTAATTGTTCTATCTTCTTTTAAAACTAGATTTTGATTATCTGCTTTAATTTCAATCTTAAATGCTCCACCAGAAATTAACCAATCTCCATTTGATATTGTTTGTGTATTTGCCCAGAGTAAATCTTGCTTATTTGTTAATTCTATTAATTGTATAATTAGCACTTCGTCTTTCAAAGGTTTTTTAGATTGAAATTCTAAATCCTGTGGATTTATTGTCAATCGAGTTCCCTTCTTTCCTTCTATAGTCGTAATACTATCAGAGGATACTTCAAATTGTTGAATATATTCTGTTTCAAAATTCAAAGCTTCCCTAAGTCCATTCTTTGCAGTATTATGATTAAAGAATATTAACCAAACGAGAAAAGCTAATATTAAACCACCTAGAAGACTACCAATTAATTTTAGCCACTTACCTCTAACAAAACCATTTCTAGCTTCCTCTATTTCTTCTTTTATTAGTGTTCTTTCGATTCCTTTTAAAACTATTAAATGTTCATTGTAAAGAAATTTAAATTCAGCATCTGATTGTAATCTATTTTCAAAAGCCAAAACTTCACTTTCTGAAAGTGACTTATTCAAATAAGCATTAATTAAATCAATATAATTTTCCATGATTTCTCGAATTAAGATTTAGCAGTTTTGAATTGATTTCTGTAGATGTCCTTTGCTTTCTGTAAGCACTTGTACTTCTGGTTTTTTGCAATTTTTTCACTTTTAAATTGCATGACCTCAGCAATGGCTTTAAAAGACATTTTTTTGAGATAAAACCGTTGCAACAATTGTTGACATCGTTCTCCTAATTCGCGAAACGCTTGTTCAGCAGTTCGGTATTTCTTTTCTTCGATAACAGCATCAAGAATAGAAACTTCTTCTCCTTCAAGCTGACGTAATTCTTGCTTTGAAAATTGTTTTTGGCTGTCTTTCCATACAAATCGAGATACGGAATATAAATAGGTGTAGAATGAAGACGTAAGTTTAAAATCTGATTTTTCCAGATTCCTGTTGAGAATAATCAATGCTTCTTGAAACACATCATTGGCATCTGCTTTTGTGCCGCCTTTTGAAAGAATGAGTTTTTCAATCCGTGGATAGAGTTTGTATAACTCCCTAAACGCTTTGTTGCGTTGACCATTTTTAAATAGTGCCATTATTTTTTCGTCGCTCATAAGAGAGGTTTATTTATTAATGGTCGATTTCTTAAAAGGTCTCCTTAAAAACTATAATTTATTACGCAAGAGTAAGACTGCATACTGTAAACTGTATACTGAGGACTTACTTAAACCCACGTTCCTTCTGAATATGCTCATAAGCCTCCTGCACCTGTCTAAACTTAGCTTCAGCACCTTCTTGGTGTTCTTTGCCTAAATGTCCAACACGGTCTGGATGGTATTTCTTGGCCATGGTTCTGTAGGCTTTTTTAACTTCATCGTCAGAAACGGATTTATCAATCTCAAGGATTTTATAGGCATTATCGCTACTGTTGTAAAACATCGCTTTTATACTTTGGTAATCCCTATTGCTGATGCCTAAATAACCTGTTATGGTATAAATTTGACGTAATTCATCCTCGGTAACTAATCCATCTGCTTTGGCAATTCCGAATAAAAAATGAAGCAGTTGTAAGCGTGATGCGTGATCCATCATTTGCTTAATCTGCAAACAAACCTGACGTGTAGAAATATTCTGTTTGCTAATACGCTTAAACAATTCAAAAGCCTTGTTGGCTCTATCCTTTCCGTACATATTAGCAAACTGCTGACGTACAAAATCCAATTCGCGTTGGTCTTGTTTGCCATCGGCTTTTATAACTACTGATGCTAAAATCAATAAGCTGACTTCAAAATCACCTGATTGTGTTTGTGGTCGCTGTGTTCTTGATTGTGTTCTTGATTGTGTTCTTCTTTGACGATAAGGATCTTGTCGTCTTCCTGCTTGACGATCACCTAATAATGGTGTTCCATCACCTGTTAAATTATCGACAAAACTTCCAATAGCCAAACCAATAATAGCACCTATTGGACCGCCAAAAGACCAACCTAAAGCACCTCCTATCCATTTTGCAAAACTCATATTCTTTATTTTATAAAATTCAAATATACTATATGTTAGTAAGAGGAATGTAAATTTTGTTACGATTAGTGCGCAACCTTTTGCAAAAAGTTTATCTTATAAGTACAACCCATATTTTCAATTTATGAAACCACCTTTCTATATTCTAGTTTTAGTTGTGTTCCTTTTTAGTTGTAACAATGATGACAATGCTCCTCAAAACACAGCACCAACCATCAATGGCACTTGGTCATTAGTGAATGTCTATGGCGGTTTTGCTGGTGTTGATGACGATTTTGAAAATGGTACAATAACATGGCACTTTAACCAAGACAATTTAGAGTTAACGGTTAGCAACACCAATACAACCGATGTTATTTACGACGGTTTTCCTTCGGGAACTTATGATTATCAGATTCTCACCACAACAGGTGAAGATGCTAATGTGGTTGTTAATTCATTTAGCTATGACATAACAGTTTTAACCCAGACGCAATTAGTATTAGATGAAGGCGTTGCAGCAGATGGGTTCTTACTCACGTTTAGTAGGTAACATCATTTTGATGTGTTTTTGTAGCTATTGAAAACAAAAATACCACGATTCAAACTGCTTACTGAAGACTAAAGACTGCCGACTTATTTTCCTTATCTTTGCAATCCGATACCTATCGGAACAAATTAAGATTAATTAAAATATTAGAATATGTATCCAGCAGAATTAGTAAAACCAATGCGTGAGGATTTAACCAACGTCGGTTTTGAAGAATTACATACATCAGAAGCTGTAGATAAAGCGATTGCAAAAGAAGGCACCACACTTGTGGTTGTTAATTCGGTTTGTGGTTGTGCAGCTGCCAATGCAAGACCAGGCGCTAGAACCAGTTTACAAAATGCAAAACGACCAGACCATTTAGTAACCGTTTTTGCAGGTGTAGATAAAGAAGCGACGAATAAAGCAAGAGAATATATGATTCCTTTTCCTCCGAGTTCGCCTTGTATGGCCTTGTTTAAAAATGGGGAATTGGTACACATGTTAGAGCGTCACCATATTGAAGGCAGACCTGCAGAGCTAATCTCAGAAAACCTTATGGATGCTTATAACGAGCATTGCTAGATAAAAAAAGCCTTTCTCACTAGCCTTCTTTCTAGAAGAAAAAGGGAGCTTAGGCAGATTGGTATTAAAAACCTTTTAAGTCGAAAGACTGATGTAAAAAAACCACGAAAAAAATCGTGGTTTTTTTGTGCATACATCGCATTAAATTAAATTTGTTGTATGAGAAAACTATTAGCATATCCATTAACTGCCCTATATGCGGTTTGCTTTCTTTCGACCTTGGTTATTTTTCATCCTATACAGTGGTTGGCGAACAATATCTTTGGTTACAAGGCACTTAAAGTTACTGTAGATTGGCTTCAGTTTTTTATAATGCGCTGTCTTAATGTTTTAGGAACAAGGATTTCTTTTAATAATCCCCACAACATTCCAACTGATAAACCTTTGATTATAGTTTCCAACCATCAAAGTATGTATGATATATCACCAATTATGTGGTACTTACGTAAACATCATGTAAAATTTGTGTCTAAAAAAGAATTGGGAAAAGGCATCCCAAGTGTATCTTATAATTTACGTCATGGTGGATCGGTTTTAATAGATCGGAAGAACCCAAGACAATCCATGGTTGCCATGATGAAATTTGGCGACTATATTGAAAAAACAAAAAGAGCAGCAGTGATTTTTCCCGAAGGCACACGTAGTAAAGACGGAACACCAAAACCTTTTAAAACCAAAGGTCTGGAAATGTTAATCAAAAAAGTACCATCAGCACTCGTTGTTCCAATAACAGTCAATAACTCTTGGAAAATGTTGAGATACGGAAAATTCCCGATGGGAATTGGAAATCATATGAAATTTACTGTACATAAGCCCTTAGAAATTATTAACTTTACAGATAAGTCTGAATTAATTCAGCAAGTAGAACAAACTATTGTTGAAGGCATTGATAAATAACCCTTAAATAATCATCAAATATGTCGTTGAAAAATGTAAGATTGGAAGTGATGCAGCATCTGGAAAAGGATGTACAATCCCTTATTGAAAAATATTTAATTCCTGTTGAAAAAATATGGCAACCTACTGATTTCTTGCCAGATTCCACAAAAGAATCTTTTTATGAAGAGGTACGAGAAATTAGGGAATTAAGTAAAGAAATGTCGTATGATTTTTGGGTGGTGTTAGTTGGTGACATGATTACTGAAGAAGCACTACCAAGTTATGAATCTTGGCTTATGGACGTTGAAGGTGTTGACCAAGTAGAACGCAACGGTTGGTCCACTTGGTTAAGACATTGGACTGGCGAAGAAAACAGACATGGCGATGTACTTAACAAATACTTATACTTATCTGGTCGTGTAAATATGCGTGAAATTGAAAAGACCACGCAATACCTCATTAACGATGGTTTTGATATTGGTACTGGTAGAGATCCTTATAAAAACTTTGTTTACACCAGCTTTCAAGAACTGGCAACCTATGTGTCGCATAATCGCGTAGCTAAAATCGCCAAGGAAAAAGGCAATAAACGATTGGCTAAAATGTGTAAAATCATTTCTGGGGACGAGATGCGTCATCACCATGCCTATTCGGAGTTTGTGGAGCGTATCTTTGCTGTGGATCCCAACCAAATGATGATGGCTTTTCACGATATGATGAAACGAAAAATTGCCATGCCAGCACATTTTCTTAGAGAATCTGGCGAAAGCATTGGTGCTGCATTCGAAGAGTTTTCAAATACCGCACAACGGATTGGTGTGTACACTTCAAACGACTATGTAGATATTCTGCAAAAGCTTATTGACCGTTGGGACATAGGAAGTATGACGGGTTTAAATGATGAAGCGGAGAAAGCAAGAGACTATTTAATGACCTTACCTCCTAGAATGTACCGTTTGTCTGAACGTATGAAAATCCCGGAGAATTCATTCCAGTTTAAATGGGTGGATCCTGCCTAAAATAGTTTTATGCGTAATAAAAGTCAACTTATTACTTCGACAATTACTTTTGTAAAACAAGAATTAATTGATGCAGAAGGTGGACACGATTGGTTTCATACCGAGCGTGTTTATAAAAATGCACTTCTCATTGCTAAAACCGAACCTGTTGATATTTTAGTGGTGTCATTGGCAGCACTTTTGCACGATATAGCGGATTCAAAATTCCATGATGGAGACGAAACCATTGGGCCCAAAAAAGCACAAAGATTTCTTCTAAATAACGATGTTGACAGTAAAATAATTGAACACGTAACTCAAATCATCGAGAATATGTCTTTTAAAAACTCCTTCGATTTAAATACATCATTTACTTCTAAGGAATTGGAAGTCGTTCAAGATGCGGATCGCTTGGATGCCATTGGAGCAATAGGCATTGCGCGCTGTTTTAATTATGGTGGCTTTAAATATAGAGCACTCTATAATCCTGAAATTAAGCCTAACCTCAACATGACGAAGGCTGAATACAAAACTTCCAACGCACCAACTATTAATCATTTCTACGAAAAATTGTTGCTTCTTAAAGACCAAATGAATACTAAAACTGGAGGACGTATCGCCTCAGATAGGCATAAATATATGGAAGGTTTTTTGAAGCAATTTTATGCGGAGTGGGAAGGGAAAAAATAAATTAATTCTCATTGGCCACTTCAAGAGCAGTCAATTTATACTCAATGATCGCCATTTCCTCTCCATAATGAATCAGTTCATCTGCAGTTAGATTATTTCGAGAATTTACGGTGTTCAATATCTCCTGACCTTTTTTAGTATAGTAGGCAATTGTGATTTCTATTTTATCTTCCATGAGTACCAAAATTTAACTATTGAACCATCATTTTCAGCTCTCCTCTATATTTAGAGGCGCTTTTGCCTGTAAATTCTTTAAAAAGCTTATTGAAATGCGAAAAATTATTAAAGCCACACTCAAAACTCACATCTGTAATGCTCATTTGACTTTCCGAAAGTAATTTTGTGGCATGTACCACACGATATTCGTTAACCAGCTTTGTGAATGTTTTGCCTGTCACTTTTTTGAAATAACGGCAAAATGCTGGAACCGTCATACTGACCTTATCCGCAATTTCATCTAAACTAATGTGTTCCTTAAAATTTTGGTTCACATGTTTAAAAACAATATCGATCTTCGCACTATCTTGAGGTTCGGTTTCAAAGGCAAAACCATCTGCGTTTAATAACGTATAATCCTCTGCTTTTGCTAAACCATGTAACACTTCAAGTAAAATTAATATTTTTTTGAAGCCTTCTTTTTCGTTTAACTTTTCAATTTTGGCACCTAATTTTTTCTTGGTTTTTACACCAAAAAGAATACCTTTTTTAGAACGTTCAAACAATTGATTGATTTTTCCCATTTCTGGAATATCAAAAAAATGATTGCCTAAAAACTCAGGTTTAAATTGAACTAAGGTCTCGCTTCCATTAATGGTAAGTCGATCCGTAAAGCCATTATGAGGCAGGTTGGGCCCAATAAGCAATAACTGGCTATTATTAAAATAAGATAAATGATTGCCTATATGACGTTTTCCTTGACCTTTATTAACATATACCAATTCAATTTCTGGATGAAAATGCCAAAAAGGTTTATTCTCCCCAATATAAGCTTCGTGCTTATTAACTTTTATGGAGCTCCCAAACTGTGGACTAATTTTTTCTAAAGTAGGTTTTCTTGTTTTCATAATATATTACAGGTACAAAGTTAATTGTATTTAAAATTAAAACCTATGTACAATTGCCAAAAATATATACAATATTATCTCATTATGATAATTTCAATAGTCATATTGTTAAATATGCATATAAATACGCCAAAATCGATGTTTTATGAAAGCCAAAGTCACGATACCTTTGTAGTGTTGAATCATTTAAACTGATTATCAAAAATTGGATCAATTAATAGGAACTAAACAAAATCAAATCTAAAGACCAATTTTCAATGTCGGTTTAATCTAAAAAAAAACATTATGAAAAGATTATTTAAAAACATTTTAGTATTAGCTGTGATGTTAGGAACATGCACAAGCTTCGCAAATGCAAAATTAGAAGTTCTACCTACTTTTAATAATGTAAACAAAGGAAACTCAATTTCTGTTACTAACGCTGCTGGAGCAGTTATCTTTAGTGGCTCTATAAATTTTGATGGTAATATTCGAAATCTATACGATTTTTCACAATTAAAGGATGGTCTATACAAGATTGAAATCGATAAGGATTTTGAAATTGAAGTAAGTACGGTAGAAGTGAAAAATAACAGCGTTAACTTTATAGTTCATAAAAGCGAAACTATTTTTAAACCTGTATTTAGGGTACAAAATAGCAGAGTTATCATTTCAAAATTAGCCTTAGCTGAGCCTGAAATGCAAATTGAGCTTTATTTTGAAAACGAATTGATTTACTCAGAAACGGTTAAGGGCAGCGCAGTTTTAAACCGTGTGTTAAGACTGAATGAGAACATTAAAGGAAACTATACTGCCATTGTTAAATCTGACGGTCGCGTATTTATTAAAAACTTTTATCTATAAATGAAAAAGAAAATAGATTGAAACTAAAAGTGGGTTGCTAAGAGCCCACTTTTTTTTATTTCATTTATTAGATCACATTAATAAAAATCTGTAACTCTAATGATGGTCTGATTTGCCTTCTCTAAATGTTCGGTTGTTCCAGTTATCAGATTAATGAGTCCGTAACCTTATCAGAACTTAGATATCTTTTAGAGATACTTTTCATCCACCACATCATTATCATAGTTTTCATTAACAATACTATTGGAGGGAAACGATTTTTCTTAATGCTCTTTGAACGCCATGAATCATATTTCAAGTTTAATTTCTTCGAAATTTATAATTACCAATCGGATATTCTCAATACGAGAACTATACTTTACCATTAAATTACTCCATTTTTGATTAAATCAAGAGCTTAATTTTGCATCCCTATTATCACAGAATCTCAAAACCTACAGCAGATTACCACCAATATATACAATATTAACCCAATAGATATCTATACATCAACTTGAAGTTAATTATGCATATAAATGTGCCAAAATCCTTGTTTTCTAAGCTCCCAATGCGCCATATCTTTGTACCAGTAATCACTTAACCTGATTTAATTATGAAAAAGTTATTTAGAAATATTTTAGTATTGGCCGTAATGTTCGGAACATATACAAGCTACGCCAACGAAGTTTTAGAAGAAACACCAACTTTTAACTACGTAAAAAAAGGAAGTCAAATTTCCGTGATGGATGCCTCTGGCGAGGTTATCTACAGCGGAGAAATTAACCATAACGGAAACCTTACAACGCTTTTCGATTTTACTCAATTGAGAAACGGTAAATATACTGTTGAAGTATCAAAAGATTTTGAAATTGAAATCAATACTATTGAGGTAAAAGATTTTGCTGTTTCTTACATCAATAAGAATAAGAAAACCATTTTTAAGCCTGTAGTAAGAAATGAAAAAGGAAAGGTTTTAATTTCAAAATTGGCTTTTGATACCGAGAAAATGGAGGTAGAACTTTATTTTGAAGGCGAAATGATCCATACTGAAACCGTAAAAGGAAACAGTACTTTAAGCCGTGTGTACAAACTAGATCAAACACTTAAAGGTAATTACACAACCATTATTAGGTCTAACAACCGTGTGTTTGTAAATGATTTCAGAATATAAATTGTTGTTTATTTATATATTTATTAGTTTATTTATTTAGTAGAAAAGTGGGCAGTAGACAGCCCACTTTTTTTTGTTTAAAATAATGTCATCTGCCTATTTTTATAGGGTTCGTGAAGACTTGTATTTAATTTGGGCATGGCTTTATTTTTAAAATACTTTAACCTAGCCAATTTCATCAAATCGTTGATTTGTTTTGCAATTTGTCCTTCGCCTCGCATTCTAACACCATATCTACTTTCGTTGAGGCTACCTCCATGGCAATTTTCTATTTGGTGCAACACTTTATCTGCTTTGTCTGGCATTGCTTTTTTTATCCAATCTGTAAATATTTCGCCAATGGCGCCATTTAATCTTACGATGGTATGCGCAATACTCAGTGCACCAGCTTCAGAAACGGCTTTTGCCATCGGTAAAATCTCATGACTATTAATAGATGGAATAATTGGTGCCAACATGACATTTACTGGGATTCCATTGGCACTCAACGCTTTTACTACTTGAAGTCTTCTTTTTATAGTTGCCGTTCTTGGTTCTAAAAGTCTCCTAGTGTCTTCAGACAATGAGGTAATAGACACATTTACAGCAATTAAATTATCTTTCGCTAAGGTTTTTAAAAGATCCAAATCCCTTAATATTAAAGCATTTTTGGTAATGATTCCCACAGGATGTTTGTACCTTAAAAAGACTTCCAAGCATTGCCTGGTAATTTCAAATTCTCGTTCTGCTGGTTGGTAACAATCCGTATTGCCAGACATCACTATGGGATGCGCTTTCCAACTTTTCTTTTTAAGGTGTTTTTCTAAGAGTTTTGGTGCGTTTTTTTTTACTAAAATATTGCGCTCAAAATCCAATCCTGCGCTGTAACCCCAAAACTCATGACTGTTTCGTGCATAGCAATAAATACAACCATGTTCACAACCTTGGTACATATTCATGGAATAGGCCATTCCAACATCTGGACTTGTCACTTTATTGACTATAGTTTTAGGAAACACATTGAGGTATTGTGTTTTGTTTTTCTCTGGAATTTCCCCTTCTTTATGGCAGAACTCAAGGAAATCGTCTCGCATTTCGTAAGACAATTCAAAAAAACGATTGTGAACATTTTTTTGGGCACCACGACCCTTAATTTTCGATTTGGAATCCATGCCATAAAGTTATGACGGAATGGATTTGGGTGTTGCTATTGGTTGTAGTTTTAACTAATTCAACTGTTCTATTTTAAACGATAAATTGTTTTGTTTTTTTTTCCAAATTTCTCAAATAGATTTAATGCCACGCCTTTCTTTAAATCCCTACTTGCTGTTGCAGAGGATATATCTTTGAAAATGGCCATATAATCTTTTCTACTGAATTCGGACTTGTTCATTGCAACAAAATAGTCCAATCTATCTTTTTCATTAAGTGTCCTGTTTTTGAAACCTAAAAGATCATTTAGAGACATATCGATCACATTGAGCATGTATTCTATGAACTTTGTGGATTGTCCGGATTTATCACTTTCGGATAGTGCTTTATAATACTTTTCCTGGTCATTGCTGATTAAAGTTTCAAAAGGCAGAAATTCGAAAACGGGATATTTCTCCATTAAAATTAGGGTTTGCCATAATCTGCCCATTCTACCATTTCCATCTATGAATGGATGAATAAATTCCATTTCGTAATGAAAAACACAACTTTTTATTAGAATAATTTCGTCTTCCTTACTTAAATACTCAAATAGGTCCTTCATTAAGTAAGGCACATTTTTAAAAGGTGGTGCCATATGTTCTACTTTTGCACCTTTTACAATTCCAACCCCTTGTTGCCTGTATTCTCCTGCGTTTTCGATTAAGCCATCCATTAATTTTAAATGCGCTTTTAGAAATGACATTTCACTATTTGGCTTGTATTTTTCTAAATTTTCATAAATGGCTATAGCGTTTAAAACTTCAGTAATATCTTTCTTTGGACCGATAATCCTCTTATGTTCTAAAAGTGCCGTGATTTGTTCTTCGCTTAATGTATTTCCTTCAATTTTTAAAGAAGAATGGATAGTTTTAATTCTATTTTGCTTTCTTAATTGTGGCGAAGGTCTGTTTAAAAAATTAGCATTGACTTCTCCGATTTTTTCGGAAATGGAAGTGATTAATCGTAATATCTTTGGTGTTATTTCGTAAGGTGGTTTCAATATTTATAGTGTCATTTGATACTATCAAAGATATAATAAATGACTACAATCCTCAATTGCAGTAAGCTTTTAATTAAAAAAATGTTTTATATGGCGCATTTGATCATTCCTTATCACATCGTATCCAAAAAACACAAAATAAAGTACAAATGCGGTAATGGCGAGATGATTTCTCGTATTTAGAAAAACAATTTACCCTGCATTGGGCATCCATTCCTTAAGTTATGAGGAAATGGGTTTGGGTATTGCTATAGGTTTTAGTTTTAACTTGGCCGGTTATTCACAAATGTTGTAAGAAATTATTTAAAATAAATGATATAATCCTTGATTTCGTAAATATAGATTATAAATAGGGTAATATACTTGTTATTAATATCTGTTAACCCTTTTAACTTTACTACACTATCTTTTTTTACACATACATTAATTTAATCCAAGAAATTTGTTAATCGCTATTGCCATATATATTTGGGGACACCTAACAAAAAAGTGAGTCATTTTTATTAATTATTCCCCAGGAAACTCAGCCTTACGCTTCTCTAAAAAAGCAGTTGTACCCTCAACAAAATCTTCAGTACCAAAGCATTTTCCAAATTGCTTGATTTCTACTTTGTAGCCATCTTTTCCGTCTTTATAATTGGCATTAATCGCTTTTATGGCTTTCCCAATGGCAACGGATGAATTTCGCATAATCTTACTAGCGATTTTTTCTGCTAGTGGCAACAATTCGTCTTGTTCCACCACGTGATTTACCAAACCATAATTTAAAGCTTGCTCAGCATCAATCATTCCAGCAGTCATTACCATTTCCATAGCTCTTCCTTTACCGACTAATTGTGGTAGACGTTGCGTGCCACCATAACCAGGAATTACGCCAAGTGACGTTTCTGGTAAGCCCATTTTGGCATTGGTACTCGCGACTCTAAAATGACAGGCCATTGCTAATTCCAGTCCACCTCCAAGAGCAAAACCATTAATGGCAGCAATAACTGGAGTGTTTAGGTTTTCTACAAAATCAAATAACAAATCTTGACCTTGGGCCGACAATTTTGAGCCTTCTTTAACATCAAAATCAGCGAATTCGCTAATATCTGCTCCTGCCACAAAAGCTTTGTCGCCACTTCCCGTGATGATGATGACTTTAGTCGCCTTGTCTTTATTCGCCTCGTCAAAAGCATCGTGCAATTCTTGAATAGTAGCTTTATTTAAGGCATTTAGCTTTTTTGGTCTGTTGATTGTGATGGTTGTAATACCTTTTGAATGTGCTGATTGTACGTTTTCGTAGTTCATTGAAAGTTGTTTTATTGTCAGACACCTTTCGATTGCCTGCCTGTTCGATAGAAAGGCGCTCAAGGTGACAGATAGTTGTTTTTAAGCGTTATTACTTAGGAAAAGTAACCGTAAAAATCGTTCCTTTTCCTAGTTGCGATGTAAAGGTAATACTTCCATTATAAGTTTCCACAATGTTTTTGACCATAGCTAAACCTAATCCCATTCCACTGGATTTGGTGGTGAATTTAGGTTCAAATATTTTTGCTTTCGTGTCTTCTTCAATTCCAGAGCCATTATCTTCAATTGTGATATTGACCATATCAACCTCACTAAACACACGAACATCGATTTTTGGGTTTTCGGAATCGTTAGGAATCGCTTGAATGCCATTTTTAACCAAATTGGTAACCACTCTAATTAATTGAGTCCTATCAAATTTGGCGATGATTTCTTCAGCTTCTGAATGAAATTCAATATAATCTTCATTAAAAATATCCAGTGCCAATTTTACAATGTGAACGACATTGAGATTCTCGCTTTTTTGAGCTGGCATTTTAGCAAAATTTGAAAATGCCGACGCAATGGAACTCATGGTATCAATCTGTTGAATCAAAGTATTGCTATATTCATTTACCTTTTGATTGATGTTCTCGTCTTCAGGGTCAAACTTACGTTGAAAACTTTGAACGGTCAATCGCATTGGTGTCAATGGGTTTTTTATTTCATGCGCCACTTGCTTTGCCATTTCGCGCCATGCTTGCTCGCGTTCATTGGTTGCCAACACCACAGCACTTGCTTCTAGTTCATCAATCATGCTGTTGTAAGAATTGACCAAAGTTTCTATTTCTTCACTAGACGATTCAATCTGTATTTTTTTATTTCGCTTTTCCAGACGTGTTTCATTCATTTTATCACTAATGGTTCGCAATGATTTTGTGATGAAATTAGATATGAAATAAGCAAAAATTATCGCCACCAAAATCAATACTAAATAGGCATAAGCCAATCGTGTTAAAAACTCTTTTAGCTCTTTATTTAAAAAATCATCGTTCTCCAAATAAGGTAAATTTAAAATCGCCAAGTTTTTAAATCTATCATCAGTTATATAAGAGTAAGACGATTGAAAAGTTTCTCCTGCCTCCTTATTTTTAACGACATAACGATGCTCTAAAGTGTTGGAAAGTGTATTTAAAATTTCGGCATCTAAACAACTATCTAAAGTGTCTCGTTGTATAATGCGCTTTGAGCTTTTTAGTAATTGCCCATCTAAATCATAAAGGTTAATTTGTAGTTTATGTATGGCATCAATCTCAAATATTTTATCCTTAAAAATTAAAGGAATATTTTCTGTCGTTACCTCATAAGTATTTTCCCTTCCATTCAGAATAAAGTCGATATGTTCCTTAATAGCGGCTTCCTTACGCTCTAAACGCTCCTTGTGGTAATCCTTAGCCTCTTCTCGGTATTGGTAAATCGTTACTGCAGCGATTAAAACTGAAGCCACCAATACCAAAAGTATCATGTTGATTATGATTCGAGTTCGTAAGGATAAACGTTTTCTATTCATAGAAATGCCCATGAAGATGGGAAGCTTTTAATTCGGAATTCTAAGTTTTAAATATAGCAATAATCAATCCAAAAGCACTACGCGCAAATACCAATTCCATAAATCTCAAATTCCCATGGGCACAAATTGGAATTTGGAATTTGAGATTTATAATTTTAGCGTTTTAAGCCTCCGGATTTTTAGAGCGAATATTTTTATACAATTTGAAACCCAACATGATTAGAATTCCCAAAACCACAATGCCGAGAACGCCAAATATCCAATTGATAGAATTTTTAAGGATGACCAGAAAAACGACAGCAAACAGAATAAAAGTAGCCCCTTCGTTCCAAATGCGCATATAGTTTGATGTGACCTTTACCTCATCCTTTTGGAGTTGTTTATAATAAATATGTGTTTTATAGTGGTAAATAAACAGTAGAAGTACAAACAGTAATTTCACATGCATCCAACCTTGGTGTAACCAACTTGGCATTAAAATCATCAGCCAAATCGCAAATAATGTTGCTAAAATGGCTGATGGCCAAGTGATAATAAACCATAAGCGCTTTGCCATCAATTTTAATTGCTTACCTAAAATTTCCTTTTCTGGCGATGGCTTATGAAACGCTTCAATTTGATATACAAATAACCTAGGAATATAAAATAACCCAGCAAACCACGTGATGACGAAGATAAGATGAAGTGATTTTATATAGTTATAATATTCCATGTTGTAAAGATGGTAATTTTATATGGTTTTAAAATTGGCTTTGTTTTATAATTATGTTCTTCTAAATCGTCCTGTTAGGGATTTTATATAGGTAAAAAACATCATAACTTATGAGCAAGTGTGCCTTTAGGTACACCATATATTGTACCTAAAGGCACAATTTTAAAAACTATTCTATCCCTTTACCCATATTTTGTCACTATCGGGACGTTGTATTCCTTAGACTTAATTTCTAATAAATGAAAATAATTCTATTCCCTATATTTAAAATTACGGATTACTACTTATTTAACCGCTTCCGTCTTTAAATTCAACTTCATTTCACGATGTAAAAAATAGGCCGTTACAATGGTTGACAACACATCGGAAACCGGAAACGCAATCCAAACACCCAACGCTCCATAAAATTTAGGCAAAATAAAAATTAATGGAATAAAGAAAAACCCTTGACGTGTTAAAGTTAACAGCAACGCAGGAATCGCTTTACCCACGGCTTGAAAATAGGCAGCACCAATTAACTGAACGGCAATAATTGGCGTGGCTGCAAAAACCCAACGCATGGCTGGTGGCGTTTCTATGAGTACCTCAGCATCTTGCGTAAATAATCGTGTAATGGATTCTGGGAAAATCATTAAAAACACAAAAACAATAGCTGCTAGTAAAGCGGCATATTTTATAGCTGTAATTATAACTTCTCGTACCCGTTCATATTTTTCTGCGCCATAATTAAAACCTGCAATGGGCAAAAATCCTTGGGTGATACCATAAACAGGAAATAAAGCAAACATTAGCATTCTACCAACGATGGCATAAGCAGTAACAGACGTTTCACCTCCTAAGTCGAATAAAATATTATTCATCAATAGATAAGTGACACTAACAATGGCTTGTCTCGTTAACGTTACAAATCCAAGGGCACCAATTTCTTTAACAATAGGAAGGTCTAACCCGAAATGATTAAAATCAATTTTTAATTCTGAATTTTTAGATAGGAAAAACCAAAGTATAAACACAAAACATAAGATATAAGAACCTGTGGTTGCCCATGCTGCTCCTGCCATTCCCCAATCAAATACATTGATAAACAATACGTCCAAAATCAAATTGCCTACGGACGGAAACATCATGGCATACATGGCAAATTTGGGTTTGCCTTCTGCTCTAATGACAGTATTTCCCATCATACAAAGTGCCAAAACCGGAACGCCGTACAATACAATTCTGTAATAGGTTTTAGCAGGTTGAAAAATAGCACCTTTTCCACCAAATGCAGGTACGATATCGTTGATATATAGTAAACCAAAGACTACAAAAACAACCGTTACTAACGTGGTTAACGTAATTTGGTTTCCAAATGTTTTTAAAGCTTTTACGGTATTATCTGCACCCAAAGCCCTAGATATTATTGAAGAACCGCCAATACCAATAGACATCCCAAGCGCTGCAATAAAGAAGGATACGGGAAGCACCACGTTTATGGCTGCTATGGCAGTTGGTCCAATCCAATTACCAACAAAAATGGTATCGACCAAGATATTAAGCGACATGACCAAAATTCCAATAGATGCAGGTACGGCTTGCTTAATCAGTAATTTACCAATGGACTGATTCCCTAATTCTTGTGAAGATACTTTTGCCATTAAACGGCTTCTGTTTTAGTTTTTGCCCATTCCTCTACGATATTGGTAAGTACTTGAGCAAAATCTTCACGTTCATTTAAACAAGGTATTACGGTAAATTCCTTTCCTCCCATTTCATGAAAAATTTCTTCACCTTCCATGGCAATTTCTTCAAGAGTTTCTAAACAATCACTCACAAAAGCAGGTGTTACAATAGCCATTTTTTTAGTGCCTGCTTTCCCCATTCTCTCAATTGTTCGGTCTGTATAAGGTTTTAACCAAGGGTCAAATCCAAGTCTGGATTGAAACGTGGTTGAGTAAGTCCCATTTTTTAACCCGAGTTTTTTGGCGACGTTCACCGTTGTAATTTCGCATTGGTGTCGGTAACAAAATTCGTGTTGTTCGCTGCCCTTTTTAAAACAACATTTGCCGTCCATCTTACAATTTCCGTTGGTAATGTCACTTTTACGAATATGCCGTTCAGGTACGCCATGATAGCTAAATAGAATGTGTTCGTAATCCAAGCCATCCAAAGTTTCAGCGATACTTTTAGACAGTACATTGATATAATCTTCACGATGGTAAAACGCTGGTGTTCGTGTGATTTTCACATTTGGAAAATGTTCAGCAACCAACTCATCTACTTTTACGTCAATGGTTTCTGTAGTCGCCATTGCAAATTGTGGATATAGCGGAATTGTTTTTATTTCAGTACAACCTTTATCTACCAATTCCTGAAGTCCGTTTTTTAAAGTCATGCTTCCATAACGCATGCCCAAAGCCACAGGATAATCAACTTTGTCCTGAACCTTTTGTTGTAGCCTTTCTGACAGCACAATTAGCGGAGACCCTTCTTCCCACCATATTTTTTGATACGCTGCAGCCGACGCTTTTGGTCGTGTATTTAAAATAATGCCTTTAACCAAGAGTGTTCGCGCCCAAAGCGGTACGTCTATAACACGTTCATCCATTAAAAATTCACCAAGATATTTCTTTACATCTTTAGGTTTTGGACTGTCTGGAGAGCCTAAATTGACTAATAATATGCCTTTCATGTGTTTGTGTTTATTATTTATTTGGGACACATGCTGTTCGCTATTAAACATTGCGTTGCGTGATAAAATTTTGAATCTGCTCGTTTCATGCTGAATTTATTTCAGAATCTCTTCGAGGAGACAAATGATTTTCTTTTTCAATTGCAAAAGTACAACACTTAAGGTAATACTTGATACTGGTTTCCATTCGTTTTATTTATAGCTCTATCATAAAATAATTCATGCATTTAAAAGTTAATAAAGTTGAAAACACATTTATCTATATCGTTTTTTTAATGACTTTTATAGATTCTATATGGCTGTTTGTGGGAATTAAATATCTTTACAAGCCTTGATTACTTTATATTATGAAAAAAATCCTATCTATATTCCTTACATTATTCACAATAGTTGCTTTCTCTCAACAGAAATATCAAAGTTTGCTCTGGAAAATTACAGGAAACGGACTTGAAAAACCATCCTACCTTTATGGTACGATGCACGTGAGCAAAAAAGTAGCATTTCGTTTAGATGATGTGTTTTATAAAGCCTTGGAACAAAGCGATTGTATCGCATTAGAGTCAGACCCAACCACATGGCCTGGTTTTAATTATGAGATGATGCTGGACCAGATGGCTGCCTACACTAATTATAATAACGATTTTTACACCAATCTTTTCAAACTAACACATCCGGAGGAAATGGCGATTAGAGGTTCGGTTCGTATGGATAATAATGCCGTAAATGCTTATCTCTATAGAAAAAGTAGTTCTTCGGATAATTTTGAAGAAGAAACCTATTTGGACATGTTTATTTTTCAAGCCGGAAAGAAAAACAATAAAAAAATATATGGTTTAGAGGATTTAGCCGAATCGCGATACTTAACCACTAAAGCCGCTTACAATGCCAACAAAAAAGAATTGGATCCTTGGGTACAAAAATTATACGCGAAGGAAAACGCTTATTTAATTCAAGAAAACTTATATCGCGATAGAAATTTAGATTTATTGGATTCCATTGGTGCTGGCGTGAATACGGAATTCTACCGAGAGAATATGCTCTATATTCGAAATGAAAACATGGTCATTTCTTTGGAGGAACTCATGCCAACCAAATCGGTTTTTGCTGGTGTTGGCGCAGCGCATTTGCCAGGTGAGCAAGGTATGATTAACATGTTGCGCAAAAGAGGCTATAAAGTAAAAGCCTTAACTTCTGAGCAAACAGATTATAGCAAAACCGAAAAAACAAAGCTCGACAGTCTTTTTGTTACACCAGAGCTCAAAAAACACCACACACCAGATGGGTTTTTAAGCATCAATACTTATGATAAACTGCGTGAGTTTTCCTATGGTGGACAAAAATATTACTTAGACCCAG
Organism: Winogradskyella forsetii; assembly: GCF_013394595.1. Lineage (GTDB taxonomy): Bacteria > Bacteroidota > Bacteroidia > Flavobacteriales > Flavobacteriaceae > Winogradskyella > Winogradskyella forsetii. The sequence continues at coordinate 4,403,766 of NZ_CP053348.1, read as the reverse complement.
ACATGACCAATGGTGCCTATTTAACCATAAACAGAATCAGTCGGTTTACCTATTTACCAAACGAAAAAGAACATATTACCTTAAAAGATATTGACCATTTATTGTACGAAGATATTCCTGGAGATATCATTTCAAAGACAGAATTGACCACACCTTATCCTGGCATCAGCATTGTGAATAAAACCAAGAAAGGCGAATTTCAGAAATATCATATTTACCAAACACCGTTGGAGATTATTATTATAAAATTTGCGGGTCGAAGTGATTTTGTACTTCAACATGAAGACAAAATTTTCAATTCAATCACTTTAAAAACTCCTACAAATAACAATCAATTATTTGTTGCACCAAGTCATAAATTCCAAGTCAATTTTCCGGAATATTATGTCTCAAGCAACATGCACAACTATGGTAAAAAATTAATTGAAGGCTATAAAAACGATGCTTATTACTTTCTAGAAGAAGCTGTTCTAAACGATATAGCTTATATTGAAGAAGATAGTTTTGAAGCTAAATATTTTCATCATGCCTTATATAAAAATTATAAGCTTACTGAAGCTAAAGGCGGATTTAAAGCAGGTGATTACAAAACCTATGAATCGCAAGCCGTATTAGATTCTAATGAACATAAGAAATTACACCTCAAAACCATAGTAAAAGATGGCAGCTATTATTTATTGGGCTATGTTGGCACCAATGAAGATGAAAAAACCGACTTTTTTAAGTCTTTTAAATTCAATAAAACAGATTATTCTGGTTTTGAAAAAGTTGTGGACACGTCTTTGCATTTTACAGTAAACAGCAACGCCAAAGCACCTGCACCAAACCCTTATAGCTATAATTATAGCGGTTCACAAAAACCGGAAGCCTTCGAACAGACCATAAAGGAAAATACTTATTCCACCAATGCCAACGAGCAAATCTCAGTTTCTAGAACGAAGTTTCACGATTTGCAAATGTTTCATAATGTCGATAGCCTTTGGAAGGATTTAGAGCACAAAGTCAATTACGGAGCACATTATTATAATGAAGCCAAAGGCTTTAAGATTTCAAATCGGTCGTCAAATAAAAAGGGTGATATCTACACCAACAGCTTTAGTTACACGGATTCGGCAAGTGCCAAGCAAGTATTGGTCAAAAACATACTGAAAGAAGGCGTACTTTTTGAACTCAAAACTCTGGTGGATTCTATAAGTGGCCCTTCAAAATTTGTAACCGAATTTTACGAGTCCTTTTCACCAAAAGATACACTCTTAGGAAAAGATGTACTTCAAGATAAAACCAAACAATTTTTTGAAGCTTTAAATGCCAATGACAGTTTAGTGTTTGAATCTTATGACCTTGTTAAATTCAAAAAACACAATAGTAAAGATATTGTTTCGGTGCTCAAGGATTTTAAATTCGATAAAGAACGATTGAACATTAAATCGCACCTCGTAGAACAACTTATTGAAATCGATTTAAAAAATAATTTACCGTTTATAAAACAACTGTATCACGATAGTTATTCAGACCCACAAACCCAAACCTCCATTCTGGAAGGTTTGCTCCGCTCAAACAAAAAAGAAAATTATAGTATCGCCTTAGAACTTATGGAACGCGATTTACCATTGGGAAGTGTTGGCTCTATGTTCTATAATTATTACAAGAAAGATTCTTTGGAATTGAAGGCATCCTTGTTCCCAAAAATATTGGAATACAGTACGATTTCAGAATATAAACAACCACTTTACACCTTACTGGCAAAAGTAAAAGATAGTGGATTGGTAAAACCAAAAACCTATAAGAAATACAAAAACCAGCTCATTAATGATGGTAAAATGGAAGTGAAGCGAAATTTAGGAAACTATAATTATGGTTACAATACGTATTCTTATAATTTGGCGACTTACGTCAGACTTATTTTTCCTTACCGAAATGAACGCACAGCACAAGATTTCTTTGAAAAACTACTAAATGTGGATGACACCAACGCTTTGGTAAAATACTATGTATTGTTAACGAAAGCGAAAGAAAAAATTCCAGCAAAACTAACAGAAAAGCTTGTGGAAGATGAAGAAAATCAATATTTATTGTTAGAAGAATTAGATGACGCTAAGCTTTTAAGTAAACTGAAATCCATAAACATAAGTCAACAACAATTCGCCAAATCCAAACTCTTATCTGATGCCAATTTTGAAAAAGAAAAAGACTCCATTCAGTTTCTTTTTAAACGCGATTTTGTAACTGATAAAGGCAAAAATGCCGAAATGTATTTCTTTAAAATTGACAAAGACGACGACTATTCTGGAAAGGTAGAAGCTTTGCATTACATCTCGTTTATTAAACCAAAAGACCCAAATCAATTGGTAGTAAATTATTATTATAAATCTGAAAATTATGGCACCATCGTCGATAAAACCAAGGAACTGGAAGAACAATATACCGAAATCCTCAATTTAGCGATTTATAATGATAGACAGCGTGTGACACCAAGTGGACGTGATGGGTATTATGATTATTAAACAATGTTTTCCAATAAAAGACAAAAGACCGCTGCGCTGTTAGAATCTAGAATATAGACTAAAATCCAGCTAACTGATTAACAGCAAGAAAATCGTAGTACCTTTTTTTAATTTTGTGATTTATAAAATAGCAAGGTGTATAATATTAATCAGTCAAGATATGGTCATAACTATAAAGCGAGGAGCCTCAAAAGAAGGCATAAGAAATGTTTTTGAAAGTTTGAAGAAGGAACTTAAACCAAAAGGTGTAAATACGTATGAATATGTTGGAAAAGTTAAGCTTGAAAAAGATGCATTAAGTGTTCAAAGAATCCTTCGTGACGAGTGGGAATAAGTTGTTTTTAGATCTAATATCATTCTATCTTTTAAATGGAGATGAAACATTAGCCGAATTATTAAATGGGAAGCAATTATACATATCAATAATAACAGAATTAGACTTGTTAGCATTTAAGGAATAACAGCTAGTGAAGAAAAAGTTATAGTTGATTTTATTAGCCAATGTAGAACAATTTCCATAAACACTATTATAAAACAGGAAACCATTAAGGTTCGTAAAGCCTACATTACCAAGCTACTAGATGGTATGATTATTGCTACCGCTTTATATTTAGATTTACCATTGATTACTGCTGATTCCGATTTTAAAAAGTTGAAGAACTTACTTTGATTCACTACGACAATAATTAACTCGAACCCAAAACATACTTCTTAGGCGTAGTCCCAAACTTCTTCTTAAAAGCTGCAATAAAATGGCTTCCTGTGCTGTACCCTACTTTTAGTCCCACTTCGTTTACATTATAATCGCCAGATTCTAAAAGTTTTCGTGCCACTTCCATTTTATAATCGAATAGGAAACTAAAAACGGAGTCGCCATAAATCTGCTTAAACCCTTCTTTTAATTTTTTGAGACTTAGACCTATATCATCTGCTAACTCTTGCAACGTTGGTGGTTCTGCCATATTGGCGATAATGATGTCTTTTGCTTTTTTTAGTTTCGCCACATTGACCTCATCTACCAAAAACGGACATTGCTCAATATCTGCGTCTTCACTTCTATTAAAAAACAAACTCAATAATTCGTAAGCCTTTCCCTTAAAGTATAATTGTTTTATGGATGAATTCAGGTTGAAACTCATCAACTGATTTAAAACCACAGCCATTGATGGCGAAACGTCGCCATCTTTATAGTACTTTTTGTCTCTATTATCGTCGGTTAAAAAGGTAACGTAGTTAGCATCCTCAGAAAATAAGCCATGAAATTTTTTAATTGAAATGACTAGCGACACCAACCAAGAATGTGGTTTCATTTCTAAATGAATCGGCAAATCGCGCTGAGGATTATAAAGTAAAAGCGAGGTGTCTTCATTAATATTCAGCGTATAAGAGCCTTGGTTAAATACAAAGGCTGCAGATCCTTTGGTACAAAAATGAAATTGAATATAGCTACTATCAATCTCACGTTCAAGAATTTCAACCGTATCATCTTCATTCTTATTGGTCAACACAAAAAAGCCCTCTTCGATAAAGGTTTCTTCGAAAGTACCTGTAGCGATACTTTTTAGCGATGTTTTTTCTGTATTCATGGTGCTGTTATTTAGATTCATTCTAAACAAAGGTCTAAAAAGCCCTTGGTTTTACTACAAAAATATGACATTTATCATGTTTTTATAAAAAACATTGTTAAAAAACCAGAAACGACACTTTAAGTTCCTCTAGCGTTGTTTTTTTATGAATATCAAAATTACATTTGTGCCGTTACTTTCCAAAGTCAGGTAAACGAGTAAAGCAACACATGCCAAACAGAAGCAAATATTTTTACGCTATAGGTCTCAGCTATAAAAAAGCTGATGCGGAAGTGCGTGGTCATTTTAGTTTAAGCGACACGGCAAAACAAAACGTTTTGGCGCAAGCGAAACAGAATGGCATTGAAAGTATTCTATTAGTTTCTACATGTAACCGAACCGAACTTTACGGTTTTGCGGAGCATCCTTTTCAATTGATTCAACTATTGTGCGATAATACTAAAGGTACGGTTGAAGAATTTCAAGAGGTGGCTTACGTTTATAAAAACAAGGAAGCCATCAACCACATGTTTCGTGTGGGTTCTGGTTTAGACAGTCAAATTCTTGGCGATTTTGAAATTATCAGTCAGCTAAAGTTTGGAGCAAGAGCCTCAAAAAAAGCAGGTTTGCTAAATTCGTTTACAGAACGTTTGCTAAATGCCGTTATTCAAGCCAGTAAGCGTATTAAAAACGAAACCGAATTATCCTCAGGTGCTACCTCTGTGTCTTTTGCTTCTGTTCAGTATATCATGAACAACGTTGCCCAAATTTCAAAAAAGAATATTCTACTCTTTGGAACTGGAAAAATAGGACGTAATACATGTGAAAATTTAGTAAAACACACTAAAAACTCACACATTTCCCTAATTAACCGAACCAAAACTAAAGCAGAGGAAGTTGCAGGCAAATTCAATCTTGTTGTGAAGGATTATAAAAATTTGCAAGAAGAATTAAATGCGTCTGATATCGTTATTGTCGCAACAGGAGCGGAAAATCCAACCGTTTATAAATCTTTAATCTCTACGGACAAACCTTTATTGGTTTTGGATTTATCAATTCCGAAAAATGTAAACGACGATATTAGGGAACATTCAAATATCACTTTAGTGCATTTAGATGATTTGGCGAAGATTACGGATGATACTTTAGAAAAACGAAAAACTTATATTCCTGCTGCTGAGTCCATCATTTCAGAAATTATGGCAGAATTCAATGCGTGGTTAGACACCCTTAAATTTGTACCAACGATACAAGCCATCAAGCATAAGTTAACAGATTTCAAAAATTCTGAATTCAATACCCAACGTAAAAAATTGGCTGATTTTAATGAAGACCAAGCAGAATTGATTACCAATAATTTAATTCAGAAAATCACGAATCAATTCGCACACCACCTAAGGGAAGATAGCAACACTTCAGATGAGAGTATAGAGCTCATCAAAAAAATATTTCAGTTAGAAAACACCCAGAATGTCTAAAATAATTCGCATTGGCACACGCGACAGCCAGCTCGCTATGTGGCAAGCAAAAACCGTTCAATCCCAACTTGAACATTTAGGTCATAAAACCGTCCTTGTCCCCGTAAAATCGACAGGAGATTTAGTGCTCGACAAACCGTTGTACGAACTTGGTATTACAGGCATTTTTACAAAAACCTTGGATATTGCGATGCTCAACGGAGATATCGATATCGCAGTACATTCCATGAAAGATGTCCCCACTGTTTTACCAAAAGGCATTGTACAAGCTGCAGTTTTAAAACGAGGAAATATTAACGATACCTTGGTGTTCAAAAAAAATGAAGAGTTTTTATCCGCCAAGGATGCGGTTATCGCCACAGGAAGTTTGAGGCGTCGTGCGCAATGGCTCAACCGTTATCCTACGCACACTGTAGTTGGGTTGCGAGGCAACGTAAATTCAAGATTGGAGAAACTTGAAACTAATGAGGATTGGAATGCGGCTATTTTTGCAGGAGCTGGTTTGGGACGCTTAAATATTACGCCAGAAAACTCAATCAACTTACATTGGATGATTCCTGCGCCAGCACAAGGCGCTGTTATGGTTGTCGCTTTAGAGGCTGACGAAGAAATTAGAGCTGTTTGTGCAGAAATCAATCATGAAGAAACCCAAATTTGTACGGCAATTGAACGAAAATTTCTCAATCGCTTAGAAGGTGGTTGTACTGCACCAATAGGAGCCATTTGTTATATCAATAAAGAGGAAGAGGTCAACTTTAAAGGCATTCTTTTAAGTAAAGATGGCACCAAGAAAATTGAAGTCACCAAGGTTGCTCCCTTGGGAAAACACGACGACATAGCCGAATTTTGTGCTGATTATATCATCGGAAAAGGCGGCCGGATTTTAATTGACGAATTGGATCGTGGCGATAAAGTCACTAATATTTATTCAACAAAAAAACTCACTAATGACCAGTTGGCATTGTTTCATGAGGATGTGGTTGCAGAAAGTAATGATGCCATTAAAATTAATCCAAATCGTTTGAGCAAAAGTATTGTTCGTAACGAAATTGAAAATGTGATTATCACTAGCAAAAATTCTATTGATGCGTTACTCACTAATTTTTCGCCAGTAGAATTACAATTCAAAAACATCTATTGCGTTGGCAGAAAAACAAAACGTTTGGTTGAAAAACGTATAGGGAAAGTTAAACATCACGAAAAGTATGCTAAAGATTTAGCAGAACACATGGTGGAATTTATGGATGGTACAGAAGCGACGTATTTTTGTAGTAATTTAAGATTGGATACCATTCCAGATATTCTAACAAAAAATAACATCAAAGTAAACGAGGTTGAAGCCTACGAAACCAAATACGATGCCGAAAAAGTAGAAAGCGATTTAGATGGCGTTATGTTTTATAGTCCATCGACCGTTCAAAGCTTCTTAAAGCAGAATAAAGCAAAAGGCATAGCTTTTTGTATTGGAGAAACGACTGCTACGGAAGCTAGAAAATATTTTGAGGATGTCAGAGTTGCTAAAGTTCCTTTGGTAGAGAGTGTTGTGGAGTTGGTTAATGAGTACTACAGCTAGCTTTTAGCTTTTGGCTCTTAGCTTTTCGCAAATTGAGTAACTAATAAAACCTTTATAAAATGAGAAATTTTAGAACACTTGAAATTTGGAAAAACGGAATCGAACTAGTAAAGCAGGTTTATGTCCTTTCACAACAATTGCCATCAGAAGAAAAATTTGGTTTAAGACGTCAAGTAACTAGAGCTGCGGTTTCAATTCCATCAAATATAGCAGAAGGTTGCAGCAGAAACAGCGATATAGAATTCAAACGATTTCTTGAAATAGCAATGGGTTCACTATTTGAAGTTGAAACACAATTGATTATTTCAGAGGAACTAGATTTTATTCCCAAAGATAATTTGAAAGACATTTTTGAACTTCTCAATAAAGAAGCAAAAATGATGAATAGTTTAATAAACAGAATTAAAAATAGCTGATTTTCCAGAGCTAAAAGCAAATGGCCAACAGCTAAAAGCCAATTATGAAAAACGATTTATTCCTAAGAGCACTAAAAGGCGAAACCGTAGAGCGACCACCAGTTTGGATGATGCGTCAAGCAGGACGCTATTTACCTGAATTCATGGAAATCAAAGCCAAATACGATTTCTTTACACGTTGCCAAACACCAGAGTTAGCGAGTGAAATTACGGTTCAACCAATTCGTCGCTACGGCATGGATGCTGCGATATTGTTCTCGGATATTTTAGTGATTCCACAAGCCATGAATATTGAGGTGCAGATGAAACCAAATTTTGGACCCTATTTACCAAATCCTGTGCGTTCTCAAAAAGATGTGGATAATGTCATTGTTCCAGATGTAAAAGAGAGCTTAAACTATGTTTACGAAGCGATAAAAGCTACCAAAGAAAAACTCAATGATGACATTCCGCTAATTGGTTTTGCGGGTTCGCCTTGGACTATTCTTTGTTATTGTGTGCAAGGTCAAGGCTCTAAAAACTTTGATAAAGCTAAAGAGTTTTGTTTTACCAATCCAATTGCAGCACACCAACTACTGCAGAAAATTACAGATACAACAATTGCTTATTTAAAGGAAAAAGTGAAAGCAGGTTGTAATGCAGTTCAGGTTTTTGATTCTTGGGGAGGCATGTTGTCACCAGTCGATTATCAAGAATTTTCTTGGCAGTATATTCAGCAAATTATTAATGCTTTAAAAGATGATGCTCCCGTCATTGCTTTTGGAAAAGGCTGTTGGTTTGCTCTCAACGAAATGTCCAAATCTGGAGCAGCAGCATTAGGCATAGATTGGACCTGCTCTGCCAGAAATGCACGCTATTTAACAGGAGGTAATATTACATTACAAGGTAATTTTGACCCAACGCGTTTATTTTCGCCACCAGCTGAAATCAAAAAGATGGTAACGCAAATGATTAATGAGTTTGGAAAAGATAAATACATTGTCAATTTAGGTCATGGTATTTTACCAAATATTCCTTTGGAAAATGCTAAGGCATTTATTGATGCTGTGAAGGCGTATAAAAGTCCATCATAGATTTTTTTAAGTAGAAACGATTTAAATAGACTATTGAGATTTTTATGAGAAAATCATTTCAAAAAATAGCTAAGAAATATGCATTGCTTAAACAAGGTTGGTCGCCTCAGCAAAATTTATTCTACGGTTTTTTAACCTATATTATTATCGGTTGTATATTACTTTGTCTACCTGTTTCTCAAAAGATCAGTGCTCCGATTTTAGATCATTTATTTATTGCTACCTCGGCAGTTTCAACTACCGGCTTAGTAACAATTTCGATTTTTGATACTTATAATGGCTTTGGACAATTTATTATTATGATATTGATCCAACTCGGAGGTATCGGTTACTTAACCTTTACCACTTTTATGCTATTATCTACTACCCGCAAGATGACCCTTTGGCACAAAAAAATACTTTCAACCGAGTTTACACTACCTAACACCATAAAGATTAAGGATTTTCTGAAGTCAGTCATCCTATTTACTTTAATAATGGAAGCCATTGGATCAATTCTATTCTTTATAGCTTTTAAAAATGAAGGTATGCCAACTTTAGAAGCCGTATGGTCTTCAATATTTCATAGCGTAAGCACATTCTGTACGGCTGGTTTTAGTCTGTTCAATAATAGCTTTATGGATTATGTAGATAATAATTTTATCAACTTTATCATTTCTATGTTAGCGATTTGCGGTTCTTTAGGATTTATTGTGATAACAGATTTTGGATTGATGATAAAGAACAAATCCCATGAATTGAGTTTTACATCAAAAATTGTCATTTATGGGTTTTTAATCTTATTGACTTTTGGAACAGCTTTCTTCTATTTTTTAGAACCATCTATTGTGAATCTCAATGACTCTCGCTTTTTAGCATCATTTTTTCAATGCATGTCAGCTATGACTACGGTTGGCTTCAACTCGGTCAATTTTGGTGTTTTTTCACAAGCAATGATGCTCGTCTGTATTTTTTTAATGTATATTGGTGCTTCTCCTTCTGGTACTGCTGGTGGAATAAAAATCACAACGCTAACGGCTGTTTTTGCAATTATGAAAAGCCGATTGAGAGGACGTTCAAATATTACCTTTTTAGGAAGAAGAATTCCTTACGAAAGACTTTATATTGCTACATCATCTTTCATCTTTTATAGTTCAATAATTGCTATTGGCACATTCCTAATCACGCTCACCCACAACTTTAAATTCGAAGATATTTTATTTGAAGTTGCTTCCGCCCTCGGCACTGTAGGGATTAGTACAGGTATTACTGGAGATTTAACTACCTTTGGAAAATTAGTAATCATTATCTTAATGTTTATTGGACGCTTAGGTGTGTTAACATTTGGGCTCGCCATTTGGTCTAAAACTATTACGGAGAATGAACGTAAAGTTTTAAAAGAAGATATTGCGGTCTAACTATGATAAACAATATACTAAAAGGCATTAAAGCTTACACAGGTGCATTTGCATTGATTTCAAAATTAAAACTTTGGAAATACTTTGCCGTTCCTATTGTTATTAGTTTGGTAACGGCCACCATAATTGGTCTTTCGGCTTACGGACTATCGGATAATATGGGTCGTTTTATTGCCAAAGTATGGGTTTGGGAATGGGGAAAGGACACCTTTACTTCCATCTCCACTTTTATAGGCGCCATTGTCATTATTGCTATAGGTTTGATCTTGTACAAACATATTATCATGGCATTGTCTGCGCCATTTATGAGTCCGGTTTCAGAAAAAATTGAAGCGCATCTAACAGGTGTAGAAAAACATCAGCACCGCAATACCTCATTTCAGGAACAACTCTGGAGAGGGATTAGAATTAATGTTAGAAATCTAGGTAGAGAACTCATTATTACCATCCCTATTTTGTTATTGAAGTTTATACCAATCGTTAATATATTCTCAACCGTATTATTGTTTTTGGTTCAGGCATATTATGCTGGTTTTGGTAATATGGATTATACCTTAGAGCGTCATTTTAAATATCGCGAAAGTATTCGGTTTGTAAGACAGCACAGAGGTATTGCTATAGGCAATGGCATTGTATTTATGTTATTTTTATTGATTCCAGTAATTGGTATTATTTTGGTGTTGCCCATGAGTGTCACTGCCGCATCATTAAAAACCGTTGAAATTTTAAAGGAGAAAGACCTTTTAAACCAGAATCGTGTGGTCTTAAATCAAGAGAGATGATTGCAAGGTTCAAAGATTTTGAAATCAATCCAGTTCATAATGGTGACGCCTGGAAAATCTGTGATTTCGTTATTGCAAATGAAACCCGATTAAAACGCTACTTTCCCAAAACTTTAGAACAAAACCTCAACCCAACTTTATCTCGTTTTTATGTCGAATCAAAAGTGAAACAATTTGAGAATCAGGAACTGTTTTTATTCACCTTGAAGCACTCTGAAACGAGAGAACTAGCAGGATTAATCATTCTTAAAGAACTGAATTGGGAAATCAAGCAAGGCGAATTCGCATATTGTATTGGTTATACTTTTGAAGGCCAAGGTTTGACTTCTGAAGCTATTCAACATTTATCAAAATATGCTTTTAATGAATTAGGATTGGAAACGATTCAAATTATAACACATAAAGCTAATTTGCAAAGTGTGAAAGTCGCTTTAAACAATAATTTTAAATGGCGAAAAACATTGCTGAATGAATTTACGCCTAATGGAGAAGCACCTTTGGATATGGAATTGTATGAGTTGCGCAGAACCAGCAAATATTGAGTCAAATTTTAAATGCGAACCTTCTCTTTATAATCCTGCAAGGTTTCCAAAACCTTGTAGGTATGAAAACTGGAAAAAATTGAGAGTGTATTATGAAGTTAGAGACATTGGAAAAGGGTAATTATTACCATATTTTTAATCGCGGCATTAATGGGTCTACCATTTTCAAATCTGATGAGAACAAACGTTATTTTCTTGACTTAACAGGAAAATATCTAAAAGGCAGAGCTACTATTTCTGCTTTCTGTCTGTTAAATAACCATTACCATTTTTTAATTAAAGTTGATGCTGAATCAAAAGAAATTACACAAGCCTTTTCTAATCTTTTCAATGCTTATTCAAAAGCATTTAATAAAGAAAATAAGAGAACAGGAAGTCTGTTTGAAAAGCATTTTAAACGAAAACTAATCGACACTGAAGATTATTATAAAACTGTTTTTTGTTACATTCATCTAAATCCGATTGAAGATTGGGAAAATTATAGATTCTCTTCATTTCAATATTACATAAGGGATACATCACCAAAAGAATTTCAGATTGATAAAACATACATTTTAGAATTGTTTGACGACTTAGATAATTTAAAAATTGTACATTATCAAAATAAGAATAAAGATCTACAAGGTTTTGAAAACCTTGCAGATCAAGTCACTAATAATAGTCTTCAATCTTTTAAACATCTTGAAGGTTTTAAACCAAACACAACCATCAAAAACAAATTCTACACTTACATAAAGCAATTACAAGACACCATAACCTCAAAACTAGAAACTGTTGATGGTAAAGCCAAATTCCAAGAGGACATTTGGGAACGACCAGAAGGTGGTGGTGGAAGAACACGTGTTATAGAACATGGCAGTGTTTTCGAAAAAGGAGGTGTCAATATTTCTGGAGTACACGGTAAATTACCAGATAGTATGCAAAAGTACTTTGGTGTTGAAGACGCCGATTTTTTTGCATGTGGATTAAGCTTGGTTTTGCACCCAAAAAACCCAATGGTACCAACAGTTCATGCCAATTGGCGCTATTTTGAAATGTATGATAAGGACGGTAAAATCGTTGACCAATGGTTTGGTGGCGGACAAGATCTCACACCTTACTATTTATTTGAAGACGATGCCAAACACTTTCATCAGACCTGCAAAACGGCATGCGACAAACATAATCCAGAGTTTTATGCAAAATACAAAGCACGTTGTGATGAATACTTTTTCAACGCACACCGAAATGAAGGTCGCGGTATTGGTGGCTTATTCTTTGATTATTGCAAAGCTACAGAGGAGATGAGCATGCAAAACTGGTACAACTTTGTTACAGAAGTTGGCGATAGTTTCTTAGAAGCCTATGTGCCAATCGTTGAAAAACGAAAAAACTTGGAGTACACAAAAACACAACGCAACTGGCAAGAAATTAGAAGAGGACGCTATGTGGAATTCAATTTAGTACACGATAAAGGCACATTATTCGGCTTGAAAACCAATGGACGCATAGAAAGTATTTTAATGAGCTTACCACCACATGTGCAGTGGGTTTATGACCATCATCCTGAAAAAGGAAGTGCAGAAGAAAAATTACTAGACGTTTTACAAAATCCCAGAGAATGGGTTTAATCTATTTCCAAACCGTTAAATCTTCCAAGTTTCCATCTAATTCATTGGTGTGATGAAAAAGTCGTGCTTTTAGCAAAAGTCGTCTGCCTTCAGATTGTCTGGTATAAACTAACTTACTTTTTCCCATGTAGCGTGTCCAGTTTTCGTGAAAACGCTCAGCATCCTCTTTATTCTTCCCGAATACCTCTGGTATTGGATAAAAATTTTCAATATTAAATCCTCTTTTGAAAAAGTTAGTACTGACCAAAACATAACGAGGCGACTTAACAGGTTCTAATAATTCTGTTAGCGTACTTAAAAATAAGGCTTCTTCAAAATTACTTGCTCCTTTTAGATTACAAGTCACTACACCATTGGGTAATTCTTCAGCATGCACTCTTATAAAACTTCTTCTGGTGTTTAAAATGTGTAGATCGTCCATGGTTTCTAATATAGCCAAGCCCATACGCTTCAATTTTTTGTGCAGAAAACCATGTCGCAAATAATAGATGGTCAATCGATACAATTTGTATCCAAAAAATGCCAGCACTATTAATCCTATAATCCTCATACTGTTTAATAGCTTTTGGCTGAGCATCAAATTAAATGCTGTGATTAGGGTTCCAAAAAAGAAAACGGCAAGTATCAATATAATTTCAATCAAAACCAATTTTGATGCCTTTGCAAAATAAAGATTTCGCTCAGCTTTAAATTCTGGTGTTTTATAATCTTCAAGTTTTAACTGTCTCGTTAATTTACTGCCGCTTCCAATTGAATGTTTCCATTTTATGGTTGTATTTGTTCGTTTAGCAGCACGTTCAAAAGTCAACGCATTTAGTCGATCAACATCATTGGTGTCAATTTCTTCAGGAATGCCCAATCGCTCATAACCATCAGTTATAAAAGGCACTTTAGTATTGGTTATACCAACAAAAGCTTCAAACCGACGCTTTAATAATTCAATCTCGCGTCCGCCGTTTTTATCCGTTGGGTCTATACAGGCTAAATGCCAAATATTACTGGTTTTTTTCGGTTTATTGGCATCTTTGCGAATTGCCCTACCACGCATTTGATTTGAGGACACAAAAGAGCCAACAAACGATGCCAAAATTAGGCTGTTAATTGAAGGAGCGTCCCAACCTTCTCCCAATAATGCTTTTGTGCCAATGAGGATTTTAATGATACCATCTTCAAATAGTTTTGTCATTATGCCAACAATGGCTTTGCTAGAGCGATTGATAGCGTTTACCATCACAAAATTATCGTCACTTTTTAATGGTATAAATTTGAATGATTCATTACTATAAGCATTAAATACATGAATTATACTATGATGAATAATAACAATAGTCCCAGTTAAAACAGCCAGATCCTTATTGTTAACTGTACTTGTTCTGATATAGTGAAAGATAGGAAGCACGCCAATTTTATCTATTCTATCCGTAGCCTCATTGGGAGTGTTCAAAAATTCTTTTCTAACATAATCAGTTAATATCACGCAACTTAAATCATCACCAAGTGCTAAACGCTCTGCATTGACAATTTCAACAATACCTTCTAATTTACTTGGACTAAAAGCAAGCGATTTATAAAGCGATTCGTTACCTTTTAAATTGACTTTATTCTTCTCGAAGGCATAAAGCTGTCTAAGTGTTTTTTCAAGATTTCTGAGATAATCTTCCTGATCTTGTAGATGTTCACGATCTGTAACTAAAAGATTTTCTAATAGTATTTCTAGCCAATGCAAATTTAATTCAGGAAGCTTTATACGATCTATTTTCTTAAAACCCAAGACCTCCATTTTACTTTTATCGAGGGAAATTCCAATAGCATTAAGCGCGATAAAAATTGAAGAGAAAAATGCCGTGTTGCCGTATATAGTTTGCAGATTATCAGTAGGATTTTTATACAAAGGATGGTTTTGTAATAGGGCCATAAACCGTTTATCACGTAAAATATCAGCCTTAAATTTAGCGATGTTTTCCCTATATGAAACAATAGAATTTAATTCTGACTCGTAAGGTTTTGAGAAATACACAAAGTCTTGATGTGGACTCAAGTCCTTTTCCCTAATCAAATCTGGCACGGAAATTTCATCATCCACTTCGCCACATAGCGTAAAATATTTGCTCACTTCCAACCGGCTACTGTCATAAGGTGGTGTTGCTGTTAATGCCACTATGAAGTATGACCTATTTTTCTTCAAATCTATTAAACAGGTCCACCAATCATTCTTTAAATGATGCGCTTCGTCTAAAACAATAGTTTCAATATCATGGTTTTTGAAGAAGTCTAAGAATTCATTTTTGTCATCAAAAGCCTTGTAAAACGCGTGTAAAGACTGATATGTTGAAAAGGTGACATCGCTTGGCTTTTTAACATCTAGCGATACATTTTCAAACTCAGTGGTATCTGTGAAAAACGTTTGTAAGCGATCTTGCCACTGGTTTCTTATGGTAATTGTTGGAGCTAATACCAAGGTTTTTTTACCGATTCGCCTTAAAATTTCAATACCTAAAATTGTTTTACCAGAGCCTGGTGGCGCAATAACATGAAAATGGTGATCTGCGATGTGAGTACCAAAATTTTTTAGAAGCTTTTCTTGATAGCTGCGCCAAGGAAACTGAAATTTTAAAACTCGGAAAGATTCCAACAATACTAAATAGCTTTAATTGATTAACTTTGTAAATGTTAAAAATAAGCATTATCAATATCTTTTCTAGATTAAAAAATTATGTTCCCAATAAGAAGAAATAGACGTCTTAGAAGCAACGAAGCCATTAGAAGTTTAGTGAGACAAACTTACATCAGTCCAAATGACTTTTTAGTGCCACTTTTCATCGTTGAAGGCAAAGGTGTGAAAGAAGAAATTGCGTCAATGCCAAACTACTATCGTTTCAGTTTGGATTTACTCAAAGCCGAAGTAAAGACACTTTGGAGTTTAGGTTTAAAATCAGTTTTACTCTTCGTAAAAGTTGATGATGCCCTAAAAGACAACAAAGGAACTGAAGCCTTAAACCCAAACGGTTTAATGCAACGTGCTATAAAAACCGTAAAGGAAGTTTGCCCAGATATGTTGGTAATGACCGATGTGGCTTTAGACCCATTTTCGTCTTACGGACACGATGGCATTATTGAAGGCGGAAAAATAATTAACGATGCAACGGTCGAAGTTTTAGCCGAAATGAGCATTTCCCATGCCGAAGCTGGCGCCAATTTCGTGGCACCAAGCGATATGATGGATGGCAGAATATTGGGTATTCGTGAAGCTCTGGATCAAACTAATCTTATAGATGTTGGCATTATGAGTTATTCCGCAAAATATGCCTCGGCTTTTTATGGGCCTTTTAGAGATGCTTTAGATTCTGCACCTGTAGATTTGGTTGATATTCCAAAAGACAAAAAAACCTATCAAATGGATTTTGCCAATAGAGATGAAGCCATCAGGGAAACCGAAATGGATATTAATGAAGGTGCCGATATTGTGATGGTAAAACCTGGTCTATGCTATTTGGATATTGTTAGAGATATTAAAAACACTTTCGACATCCCAATTGCGGTTTACCAAGTTTCTGGAGAATACGCAATGCTAAAAGCTGCGGCAGAAAAAGGTTGGTTAGATCATGATGCTGTGATGATGGAGCAAGTAACGTCTATAAAGCGTGCTGGTGCTGATATAATTGCCTCTTATTTTGCAAAAGATGTTGTAAAGCTCTTAAATAGTCATACTTTTTAGACCCACAAACGAAACATTTTAATTATTTTTGGTTTCGAATCAATTGAATAAACATAATATTGCTTTCGAATCGAACATGGATGATATAGACCATAAAATTATTGAAATGCTTAGTGCAAATGCCAGAGAATCCTTTGCAACGATCGGAAAATCCGTCGATCTATCTGCTCCTGCTGTTGGAAAACGAGTCAAACAATTAGAAGAAAAAGGCTTTATTTTGGGTTATTCGATTCAGCTCAATCATGAGAAATTAGGGATACAAGTTAAGGCCTATATCATTCTAAAAATACATCAATCGAGTACTATTAGAACGGCGTATAATCAGGTCAGTTATTTTAAAGAAGTTCAGCGATGCGACCGAATTACAGGAGAGGACAGTTTGTGTATTCTTGCCTTTTTTAGAAACAATAAGGAATTAGTGAATTTATTAGAACGGATTTCTCAATATGGCGTTCCCTCTACTAGTATTATTTTAGAGAGTTAACTAAATACTAGTTTACATTTAAACCAATCCCGTATTTCCCCAATTTAGAACTTCTAATTTCAAAGTATCAAAATAGCTTATGTGGTTTAACTATTCATTTCGTAACTTCGCAATAACTTAAAACTTTAAAAAATCAATGGGCTTACTCATTTTTTACGCCGTCATATCCATCTTTTTTTCATTCTTGTGTTCAATATTGGAAGCCGTACTTTTAAGTATTACGCCTACGTTTATCAACCTCAAAAAGAAAGAAGGGAAATCTTATGCCGAAAATTTAGAAGAGCTAAAAAAGGATGTGGATCGTCCTTTGATTGCTATTCTAACGTTAAATACCATAGCACATACTGTTGGAGCCATATTGGTTGGAGTGCAGGCTAAAGTGGCCTATGCAGAATTGTACGGTACCACAGAAAAAACTGTGTTAGGCGTTGATTTTACAGTAGATCTAATGGTCGGTATTGTGTCTACCGTGATGACCATCCTAATTTTGGTGGCTTCAGAAATCATCCCCAAAACCATTGGTGCAACCTATTGGAAAAATTTAGCCAACTTTACATCAAAAGCATTGAACATTCTTATTTTCCCGTTGAGATACACGGGAATTCTCTGGGTTTTACAACTGACGACCAAATTAATCGGTGGCAAAAACGCTCATGTGAGTACAGTGAGTCGCGATAGCTTTTTGGCCATGGCAGATATTGCTCATGAGGAAGGTGTGTTTCAAGAATCAGAAAGCAAAGTGATAAAAAACCTGATCAACTTTAAGAAGATTTTGGCCAAGGATATTATGACACCTCGCACCATGATGGTTTCAGAAAATGAAAAGAAATCCGTAAAAACCTTCTTTGACGAAAATCAAGAACTTCGCGTGTCACGAATTCCAATATATTCCGCAAATCCAGATAATATAACAGGTTTGGTCCTTAAAGACGACATTTATAAAGAAATGGCGCTAGACCACGACACCACAACGTTGGAAGCTATAAAAAGGGAAATCCTTATTGTAGAACGCAACTTACCAATACCAACCCTGTTCGAAAAATTGGTAGAAAGCAAAAACCACATGGCCTTAGTTGTAGATGAATACGGAACGGTGACAGGATTGGTCACTATGGAAGATGTCATCGAAACACTTCTGGGTTTAGAAATCATGGACGAAAGTGATAACGTGGCAGATTTGCAGAAACAAGCCCGAAAAAGTTGGGAATCACGCGCCAAACGTTTGGGCATGTTTGACGATGAAAAGCAAGTTGAATACAAAACGGATATTGAGGTTGGCGACACTAAAACTGAAGAATAATGGAATCTTGTACTATCAATTCGCCTTTGGGTCACACCAAAATTAGTGGTAATGACGAAGGTGTTTCTTCTATTTCAATAGTAGATTTTGAAGACAAAATATCTGAAACCATTCCCGAACCGCTTCAAAAATGTGCAGAACAATTGATGGCCTATTTTGAAAACAGCCTAAAAGTGTTTGATTTGAAATTAAACCCTAAAGGAACTGAGTTTCAGAAAAAAGTCTGGAAACAACTTGAAACTATTCCCTACGGCAAAACCATATCGTACTTAGAATTATCCAAACAGTTAGGCGATGCTAAAGCTATTAGAGCTGTTGCCAGTGCTAATGGCAAAAACCCACTTTGGATTGTTGTGCCTTGCCACAGAGTCATTGGCAGTGATGGTAGTTTAACAGGATATGCTGGTGGTCTGCATAGAAAACAATGGTTGCTCAATCATGAAAGTCAATACAAGCAACAGTCACTTTTTTAATTGGAGTTTGACTATATTTATGGTTTAACGCTTTCTTATTTATGAAATTCCTCAAAAAACTATTAAAATGGCTCATTGGAATTATTGGTCTATTAATTATAGTCGCTTATATTTTTGATTATGATTACATTTTAAAAGGTGTTCGCGTCGTATATTTTACAGGCCACAAAACAGCTTTTATTGATGACCATCCGTATTTTGAAAATGATACCATTAAAAAGGGAAATACTACAGATGAATGGCCTTTGCACAAAGACTACAATAAAATAAGTCCGACCAAAGCACTTACTACTATTAATGACGAGTTTGGAACAATTGCATATTTAATCATAAAAAATGATAGTATTTTCTATGAGCAATATGCTGAGGATTACGGTAAAGATTCCAAAACCAACTCGTTTTCAATGGCCAAAAGTATAACCACATCGCTATTGGGTAAAGCTATAATGGATGGTTATATTAAAAGTTTAGACCAACCTGTTAGTGATTTTTTTGGGGAGTTTGAAGGTTCTAAAACTACAGTAGGCGACTTGTCGTCTATGGCTTCTGGATTAGATTGGGTAGAATCCTATAGCAGTCCTTTCTCCATTACAGCTAGAGCCAATTATGATGATGATTTAGCTGAAACTATTCTAAATCAAAAAGTGATTAAAACACCTGGTCAAGAATTCGAATATTTGAGCGGCAGTACGCAATTGCTTGGCATGGTCATTCAAAAAGCAACAGGAAAACCTTTGGCAGATTATCTTTCTGAAAGTTTCTGGCAACCGCTAGGTGCTAAAAGTGATGCTTTGTGGCAATTGGATGATGATGAAAATAAATTAGCGAAGGCATTTTGTTGTATTTCCAGTAATGCACGAGATTTTGCCCGTTTCGGAAAGCTCTACAAAGACCATGGAAAATGGAATGGAAAACAACTACTGGATTCTGCCTTTGTAACCAAAGCTACACAGTCCAGATTTATTGGTCAGCCTTATGGTTACGGATTTTGGATCAGTGATTATCTGGGCAAAGACATATTTGCCATGCGAGGCATTTTGGGACAATATGTTATAGTGATTCCTGAAGATAATTTAATCGTGGTTAGATTAGGACATCACAGAAGTCCTAGAACCATTAATTCGTTTCCTTCAGATTTTTATGTTTATATTGATGAGGCTTATGAGATGTTGGAGGAATAGACTCGATAAGCGTATAAAACATTTAAGCTATGAACTTGTAGAAAAACCATTCAACTTATTGAAAAACAAACTTCAAACTACAGTTCATCTAAAAAGTAATTTAAAAATATTAACTTTAGTTGATAATAAAAAAGATTCCTTTTCGCACGAAATGATATGATTAGCAAACTCAATTTAGAAAACATCTTATTCCTAGATATAGAAACCGTTCCTGAAACTGAGAACTTTTCAGATTTAGACAAAACCAAACAAGAGCTTTGGGATGCCAAATCGCGATACCAACGTAAGGAGGAATTTACACCCGAAGAATTTTACGACAGAGCAGGTATTTGGGCTGAGTTTGGCAAAATTGTTTGTATTTCGGTTGGTTATTTTAAAATGCAAGGTGAATCTCGAAGCTTTAGGGTCACCTCATTTTATGGTGATGAAATTAAGATTTTAAAGGACTTTAAAAATTTACTGATTTCACATTTTAGCGCAAATAAACATCTACTTTGCGCGCACAATGGTAAGGAATTCGACTTTCCATATATCGCAAGACGCATGATTATCCATAATATAGAATTACCATACAAACTGAACCTTTTTGGCAAAAAACCTTGGGAAGTACCACATTTAGACACCTTAGAACTCTGGAAATTTGGCGACTATAAAACCTATACCTCCTTAAAACTATTGACCAATGTTCTCGGCATTCCATCACCTAAAGATGATATTGATGGCAGCGAAGTTTACCGCGTTTATTATAAAGAAAAGGAAATAGACCGCATTATTATCTATTGCGAAAAAGACACTATTGCAGTAGCCCAGATTTTCTTAAGATTACGAGGAGATGATTTGCTTCACGAGAACGAAATAAAACACATTTAATCGAGTTGTCTAGATTAAAACTGTAGTCATGAAAAATTTAATAAGCGTTAACCAACTGAATATTGCGTTTTACAAGGATAGGGTTGAAAAACTAATCATCAAGTCTATTTCTTTTGATATAAAACCGAATGAAATCGTGGCAGTCGTTGGTGAATCTGGTTCAGGTAAATCCATTTCATCCTTGGCTTTAATGGGTTTGTTGCCGAAACCTATTTCTAAAATTACCTCTGGCTCCATATACTTCGAAGATAAAAACCTAGTTGAATTGTCTGAAAAAGAGTTCCAAACCATAAGAGGAAAAGAAATAGCCATGATTTTTCAGGAGCCTATGAGTTCTTTAAATCCGTCGATGCGCTGTGGAAAACAGGTTGAAGAAATTTTGAAACAGCATTTTAAATTATCGACTTCAGAAATAAAAACCGAAGTTATCAATCTTTTTGAAAAGGTAAAATTGCCTCATCCAAAGCGGATTTACAAAGCTTATCCTCATGAAATTTCAGGTGGTCAAAAACAGCGCGTAATGATTGCGATGGCTATTGCCTGTAAACCCAAATTATTGATTGCAGATGAACCTACAACCGCTCTGGATGTTACGGTTCAGAAAGAGATTTTAGAATTGTTGAAAGACATTCAAACGGAAACTAAAATGAGTGTGCTGTTTATTTCCCATGATTTGTCGTTGGTTTCTGAATTGGCGGACAGCGTATTAGTAATGTATCAAGGTGAAATTGTTGAACAAGGAACGACTGAAGTCATATTTAAGCATCCAGAACACAATTATACCAAAGCCTTAATTGCTGCGAGACCTTCTACAGATTTCCGGCTGAAACAATTACCAACGATTTCAGATTTTATGTCTGATAACGTGAGTAAAACCATTATTTCTGATGCTGATAGAGCAGAAAATCATAAAAAACTTTATGCTCAAAAACCTTTATTGGAGGTGATAGATGTAGAAAAAACATACCTCTCAAAAACAGGCTGGTTTTCTAAAGACGAACCTTTTAATGCTGTGGATGGCGTTAGTTTTAAAGTCTTTCCGGGCGAAACTTTAGGATTGGTTGGCGAATCTGGTTGTGGAAAATCGACATTGGGAAATGCGATTTTACAATTAGATAAGCCCACTTCTGGTCGTATTTTATACAAAGGAAAAGATATTATAAATTTGAGTACTTCAGAAATGCGATCCTTAAGAAAGGATATTCAGATTATATTCCAAGATCCTTTTGCGTCTTTAAATCCAAGACTAACGGTTGGTAATGCAATTTTAGAACCTATGAAGGTTCATAACATTGGCGCTTCAAACAAGGCCCGAAAAGATAAAGTTATAGAAATTCTTGAAAAAGTAGGTTTGGAGGCTTCAGCTTTTGATCGTTATCCACATGAATTCTCTGGTGGGCAACGCCAACGTGTTGGTATTGCAAGAACCATTGCTCTAGAACCTCAACTCATTGTTTGTGACGAATCGGTTTCAGCATTGGATATTTCTGTACAAGCCCAAGTTCTAAACTTATTGAATGATTTAAAAGCACAGTTTGGTTTTACCTATATATTTATTTCGCACGATTTAGCGGTTGTAAAATATATGGCAGATCAATTGCTCGTAATGAATAAAGGTAAAATTGAAGAAATTGGTGATGCGGATGCGATATATGCTTCACCACAACAAGCTTACACAAAAAAGCTAATTCATGCTATTCCCAAAGGGTTATAGCATGAATACTTTTTTTGCTAATTTGAACACATTTGAGACTAACTCTAAAGTGTTTTCTAAAACTGAAAATTCGTTTTCTTTATTAGGCGTAGGTTCCGGTAAAGTAGATTTAGTTTTCATAAGCAGTAATTCATGGTAGATTTAGGGCAAAAAGGTAAATTGCGGTTTATGTTAAATCAGGTTAATTTCAGTTCTATTTGTTTGATACTGCAATATGAAACTTATTTTCAATTAATCAGTCTAAATACACTATAAATCGTTGAAATACATTATTTTTTAACATTTTAAAACTTTTATGAAGTTTTTTCGCACAAAAAAACCGCTAAAATTAGCGGCTTCCATTTTAAAATATTTGTTGTTTTAAATTTTCATTTCAGGAATATCTCCTTCAATAATCATTTCTCCTTCGGTTGCCTTTTTAATGTCTTCAACAGACACTCCAGGTGCACGTTCTAAAAGTTTAAATCCATTAGACGTAACTTCCAAAACGGCCATATTTGTGACTATCTTCTTCACGCAGCCCACGCCAGTTAATGGTAACGAGCACTTTTTTAACAACTTAGAAGCTCCTGCTCTATTGGTATGCATCATGGCCACAATAATGTTTTCGGCACTTGCCACTAAATCCATAGCACCTCCCATGCCTTTTACCATTTTTCCTGGAATTTTCCAATTTGCAATATCGCCATTTTCTGACACCTCCATAGCTCCAAGTATTGTTAAATCAACATGTTGACCTCTTATCATAGAAAAACTCATTGCCGAATCAAAAAATGAAGCGCCTGGTAATGTTGTAATCGTTTGCTTTCCAGCGTTGATAATATCGGCATCTTCATCACCTTCAAAAGGAAATGGTCCCATTCCTAATACACCATTTTCACTTTGAAATTCTACTTCAATATCATCTCTAACATAATTCGCTACCAATGTAGGTATGCCAATTCCTAAGTTGACATAGTAACCATCTTGTACTTCTTTTGCTATACGTTTTGCGATTCCGTTTTTGTCTAACATTTTTTAAGTTATAAGTTATAAAAAAGTGCCTAAAGTACTTAGAGTTGAAAAGTACTTAAAGTATTGGGCACTTGTCTGTTCATTAATATTTATATGCTTATGGTTTATGGGCTTATAGAATTACGATTATAAGTTTACACGTCTGAATTTGTACAACTTTAGGCACTCTACGTAATTTTAACTTTTCTGCCTAACCGTCCGTTGCTCTATTCGCTTTTCATAGGTCTCACCTTGGAAAATACGTTGTACAAAAATCCCAGGCATATGAATTTGATTAGGGTCTAATTCACCAACTTGCACCAATTCTTCAACCTCAACAACCGTAGTTTTTGCTGCACCACACATGTTAGGATTAAAGTTTCTTGCTGTACCTTTAAAGATTAGGTTTCCGGCAGCATCACCTTTCCAAGCTTTAATAAAGGCAAAATCAGCTTTAAATGCATGTTCCAAAACATACATTTTCCCATCAAATTCGCGTACTTCTTTGCCTTCTGCGACTTCTGTTCCGTAACCAGCTGGTGTAAATATGGCAGGAAATCCAGCTTGGGCTGCCCTACAACGTTCTGCTAATGTACCTTGAGGAATTAACTCAACATCCAGTTCTCCCGATAACATTTGACGCTCAAACTCATCGTTCTCACCAACATAAGATGATACCATCTTTTTAATCTGTTTTTGATGTAACAATAAACCCAAGCCAAAATCATCTACACCTGCATTATTGGAAATACAGGTCAGTCCTTTAATATTTAGTTTTACGAGTTCGGCAATGGCATTCTCGGGAATTCCGGATAAACCAAAACCACCGAACATAAAGGTCATATTATCTCTTACGCCCTTGAGTGCATCAGAAATATTATCCACTTTTTTATTAATCATAGCTAGACATATTTTTTGCTTCTGAAAAATACAAAACTAAGTTCTAAACCTATAATTTAAACTCATAAAATAAAGGTGTGAGTATTGAAGATTTTAAAAATCGAAGTCCACAGGATCCTCAGGATCTTCATCGCTACCAAGATCACCTTCGTCCCTTGCTTCACAATCGACATCTATTTTTAAATTTGACGGTTTGTCAAACTCTCCATCGGAAACGTCCAAGGTTTCATCTGCGTAACACGCCTTCATGAATAATCCCCATATTGGCAATGCCATAGAAGCTCCTTGACCATAATGAATTTTACTAAAGTGTACAGCTCTATCTTCTGCACCGACCCAGACACCTGTGACCAAGTTAGGCACCATGCCCATAAACCAACCATCACTTTGGTTTTGGGTGGTTCCTGTTTTACCTGCAATTGGATTTTTTAATTCGTACGGATACCCTGTAATAATTTCTTCATAAACAGCGTTCCATTTGTCAAAACCACTGTGTCTTAATCGTCTGCCCGAGCCTGCTTGTGTTACACCTTCCATAAGATTTACGGTCACATAAGCCACTTCTTCGCTTAGTACATCTTTACTCTCTGGTGTAAACTGATATAAAATAGTACCATTCTTATCTTCAATACGCGTCACCATAACAGGTTTATTGTAAACCCCTTTATTCGCAAACGTAGAATAAGCCGCAACCATTTCGTAAACACTAATATCTGGAGTACCCAATGCAATTGCTGGAACCGGTAAAATATCTGCCGTAACACCTAATTTTTTAGCCATTTCAACAACAGGTTGTGGTCCAATTTCATTAATTAAACGAGCCGTAACTGTATTGGTAGAACTGGCTAAAGCATCTTTAAGAGTCTGTTTTCCCGAATAATTGCCATCTGAATTCTTTGTGGTCCAAGATTCTGGATTTCCAAATTTATTCGCTTCAATAGTAATTGGTGTTCTTGGAAATGAATCGCAAGGCGAAAACTGCAATTGGTCTATAGCCGTAGCATAAACAAAAGGCTTGAATGTAGAGCCAACTTGTCGCGCACCTTGCTTTACCATGTCGTATTGGAAATGTCTATAATTCATGCCACCAACCCAAGCTTTCACGTGACCTGTTTGTGGATCCATAGACATCATGCCAGGACGTAAAAACGATTTATAATAACGCATGGAATCCACAGGTTTCATTACCGTATCTACTTCGCTTGCTTTACCATCAATCCATTTAAAAACCGTCATTTGCGTTGGTTTTTCAAATGACGCCCTAATTTCTTTATCTGATTTTCCTTGACTTTTTAGAATTCTCCAACGCTCACCTCGTTTCATGTGCTCATTCATCAAGTCTTTAATTTCAGAATTCTTAAGCTCCAAAAATGGTGCTGTTTTATTTCTGTCTGGTGTGTTTTGGTGGTCAAACTCCGCTTGTAATCTTGGCATATGTAGTGCAATAGCATCTTCGGCATATTGTTGCATACGTGAATCTATGGTTGTAAAAACCTTAAGTCCATCAGTATATAAATCGT
The DNA here is from genome assembly GCF_013394595.1 of Winogradskyella forsetii. Taxonomy (GTDB): domain Bacteria; phylum Bacteroidota; class Bacteroidia; order Flavobacteriales; family Flavobacteriaceae; genus Winogradskyella; species Winogradskyella forsetii. The sequence goes on along the minus strand of NZ_CP053348.1, from coordinate 4,377,676 downwards.
ATTTACTGCCATCTGGTTTTCTGTTATTTTCTTTTTTTGCCCAATCTTTCATAAAACCTCGCAAGTATTCCCTAAAATAGGTGGCGATTCCTTCACGATGCGATTCTGGCGAATAATTTAAATCTAATTCTGTTTCTTGAAGCGAATCTTTAACCGATTGAGAAATAAATTCATATTTGTTCATTTGAAATAGAACAACATTACGCCTGTTTTTAACACCTACAGGATTTCGTCTTGGGTTATAAAGTGACGAATTCTTGAGCATTCCAACCAACATAGCAGATTCCTTAATGTCTAAATCTTTTGGTTCTTTTTTAAAATAAATACGAGATGCAGAACGAATACCATCACCATTGTTACCAAAATCATAAATGTTTAGGTATTGTGCAATAATTTCCTCCTTAGTATATTGTCGTTCTAATCGTATAGCAATAACCCATTCCTTTATTTTTTGAAAAACACGACCAAACTTATTTTCAGAGACTTGCTTTGTAAAAAGATTTTTAGCCAACTGCTGAGAAACAGTACTTGCTCCGCCACCACTTCCTAATTTAAAAATTGCTCTAAGAGTACCTCTACCATCAATACCAGAATGATCATAAAAACGCACATCTTCTGTCGCTATTAAAGCATCCACAATATTTTGAGGTAAGTCTTCATAACCAATTGGTGTTCTATTGTCGTCAAAATAGAATTTTCCCAATGTTTCACCATCAGATGAAATAATCTCAGTTGCTAAATTAGTTTCTGGGTTTTCCAATTTGGTGTGATCTGGCATTTCGCCTAAAAAACCCCAAGAAGCGAAGAGAAATAATAATACAACCGCTAAGATGCCACCTAAAAATACCATCCAAAACCAACGTACATATTTTGAAAAATCTAAAGTTTCCGATTTAGATTTCGTTGTTTTCTTTTTTGCCATAATTACTACTTTTGAGCCTGTTCTACTCTAAAACCAATATCTGTTATACCTTCTAAATTTTCAACTCCATTAACATCTCCATTGTTTCGCATAGCATGTTGAATATTTACTCGATAATCGCCTTCTTCATTAAATTTAAATGGATCTTTATAACCTCTAAACCACAATTTATTCTCTTTTAAATCTGAAAAGCCAGTACCTAAAAGTTCGCCATTAGGTGCTGCCATTTTATATTCTAAAGTGTCAGTTACGGCTTTCCCATTAGGATAATTCAATTCTACAATAAGAAATAAATTACTGAATTTGTAAGCATCTGTATTCCTCAAATTGACATACAAATTATAATTTTTTGTAGTGTCTGGAGCTTTAAAGTTAAAACTAGCAATAGAATCCTTATGCCATTGATTTGGAACTGACGTGTACTTGTCAAACACTGCTTCAGAGTCGCAACTTGTGAATAAAAAACAACAGATTACAACCAAAACTAATCTATGAGTCTTTTTTAGCATTTGATTTGGCTTTTGGTTTTTGATTGCGGTTTCGATTTTGAGTTTTATTTTTGGTGTTGCCGTTCTTACTCTTGTTGTTTCGGTTTTTATTATTTCTTTTGTTCTTATTGTTTTTACGTTTCTTATTCGATTTTGGACTATCGAAACGCGTTAAACTATCTTGACCTACAACGTTCTCAAATTCAGTTTTAGTATCTTGGATATGCTCGGCAGCATATTCTTCAAGACTTGCTACTTTTTCTTTTTTCTTGTTTTTTTCGATAATTTCATTGGCTTGGTCTGTAGTGATAATGTGCCAATTCATCCATTCGCCTTCATAAGCATACCACAAGAGCCCTTTAAAAATATCGGTCTTTTGGCATACGGCATTTCCTTTTTCTGTGTAAAGTTTAGTATCGTTTCTTGGAAAGGCTTTTAAAGCATCCAAATACGCATCCAATTCATAATTAAGACAACATTTTAATTTACCGCATTGACCTGCAAGCTTTAACGGATTTAAGGATAGTTGCTGGTAACGTACTGCAGATGTACTTACCGATCTAAAATCGGTTAACCATGTAGAACAGCACAATTCCCTACCACAGGATCCAATACCACCAAGTCTTGCTGCTTCTTGCCTAAAGCCAACTTGTTTCATTTCAATTCGCGTCCTGAATTCGCGCGCAAAAACCTTAATTAATTCCCTAAAATCGACACGTTCTTCAGCAGTATAGTAAAACGTCGCTTTGCTGCCATCGCCTTGAAATTCGATATCCGAAATTTTCATTTTTAGATTCAAATCAATAGCAAACTGACGGGCCTTTACCTTCATTGGCTCTTCTTTATCTCTGGAATCGGACCAAATATCAATATCCTTTTGTGTCGCTTTTCGGTAGATTTTGAGCACATTTTCTGCGTCGTCAAGTTTCACTTTTTTTCGCTTCATTTGTACGCGTACCAATTCGCCAGTAAGTGTAACCATACCAATATCGTGACCAGACTTTGCCTGTGTTGCCACAATATCTCCAATGCTCAGTGTAAGGTTTTCTGTATTTTTAAAATAGTGTTTTCTGCCGTTTTTAAAACGAACTTCAACGCCAATAAAGGGTTCTTGTCCGTTTGGAAGCGACATATTAGCTAACCAATCAAAAACAGTTAATTTATTGCAACTATCCGTGCCACAAGTTCCGTTGTTTTTGCATCCTTTTGGTTGGCCATCTTTACCAGTTGTGCAACTGTTACAAGCCATAAAAAATGTATATATTAAATCTAAATCTTTAAAAAATTTAGATATAGGATTCGTAAATAATTAATGAGTAAAGATAAGATTATTTATTCAGAAAAATAATTGGACACTCGACTGAGATTTTATTTTAAAATAAAACAAATATAACCTACTCATATAGTGATAATTATGTAAATTATGCTCACATTTTAAAAATTTTCCGATACTAGTATGAACCAATACATTTTTATATTATGAAAACTAAAATTACACTAATCGTTTTTTTGCTATTCTCTTTAAGTTTTAGCCACTCCCAAAGCCCAATAGAACCAAATCCAAATGGTGGAGGAGAATTCGCTTTTAATGCGGAGCAATTGCCATGTTTGTCGGACAATCAAAGAGCCACCATAAAATCAGATGTTACTAACAGCATGAATCAGTTAATACGCCAAAACAAATTGGCATATGACCAAACCTCTAACAGAGGAGGAAATCCCTTGTTTATTTGGCCTGTACAAAAAACAGATGGACTTCAATACAATGATGTTTGGGGAATTTCTGGATATGTGGATCATAATGTGAACTATCCGAATCAACTCACAGATTATAATTGTGGCACAACAACTTACGATAATTCAAGCGGCTACAATCATCAAGGTGTGGATATATACACGTGGCCATTTGGTCTAAAAATGATGGACTTCAACGAGGCAGAAATAATTGCAGCAGCTCCTGGGCAGATCATCGCTAAAAATGATGGAGAATATGACAGAAGTTGCGATTTTAACAGTAATATTTGGAATGCTATTTATATTCAACATAGCGATGGAAGCATAGCATGGTATGGTCACATGAAAAATGGGTCTTTATCTACAAAAAACGTTGGCGATATGGTTACTGTAGGAGAATATTTAGGCGTTGTAGGTAGTTCTGGGAATTCTACTGGGCCTCATTTGCACTTCGAGGTTTATACGGATGCTACTTACACGCAATTGGTTGACCCATATTCAGGCAGTTGCAATAATATGAATGCCTCATCATGGTGGGTAGATCAAAAACCATACAAAAATCCAAATATTAATGCCGTAATTACTCATTCTGCTCCTCCTGAGTTTCCTGGTTGTCCTACGCAAGAAATAACAAACGAAAGCAATGCTTTTGATACATCAGCTACAATTACGTTCGGTCTTTATATGAGAGACCAAGCGAATAACACGAGTATTAATCTAAAAGTGATGCGACCAGATGATTCTGTAGTTTACAATTGGGATTTCCCTTTTACGGCCGATTATAGTTCCTCATATTGGTATTGGCAGTTTGCTGATATCTATGATATGAATGGCGTATGGAAATGGGAAGCCACATATCAAGGTCAAACAGTTACGCACACCTTTAACATTTCGGGTTTTTTAAGTGTTGCGAATGAAGATTTTAGTGAAACTTCAATCTATCCAAATCCATTCAATACTATTGTGAACATTAATTCTGCTACTAAAATAACTAAAGCAAATGTGGTAGATGTGTTGGGCAAAACCGTTTATAGGGTTGACGATATGTCTGAAGAGGGCATCAACAAATTAAACTTAACACAACTTTCTAAAGGCCTATATTTTGTAACTCTTCAGGGAGAACAAGATCAAAAGAAAACTATTAAAGTGATTAAGAAATAAAACTAAATGTCAGACTGAGCACAGGAGAAAATATTAGTATTGCAAAAGGACTTCGGCTTAATGTATAAGTTACCTTCGGTCATAATATTTTTTAACCTCGCTAATGTTCGGTCTGACATTAATTTAAATTTAAGATTTCAAACTCTCAAAAATATTCCTTAAATCCTTTTTATAGGGCAAATGATCTGCACGCCCTTTTTTGAAAATATCGTTACTATTACCTTGTCCTTTTCGTAATTCTTTTTGCGCTTCGTACGGCAATCTGTTTATTTCCATGCAATTTGTAGAGCAGCAATTTTCCATTTTTTCTTTGCAGTCATCACATTGAATGAATAATAGATGACAAGCTTCGTTTGCACAATTGGTATGCAGATCGGCTGGTTTTCCGCATTGGTGACAATTGGCGATGACGTCTTCAGAAATACGCTCGGAGCGTCTTTGGTCGAATACAAAATTCTTACCAATAAATTTATTATCTAAGCCTTCGGCTTCAATTTGGCGAACGTAATTTATAATGCCACCCTCGAGCTGAAACACATTCTTAAATCCTTTATGTTTGTAATAAGCACTTGCTTTTTCGCAACGAATGCCACCTGTACAGTACATCACCAATTTTTTATCTTCTTTGTGTTCTTTTAAGTCCTCTTCAATTAAGTCGAGAGATTCCCTAAAGGTATCCACATCTGGAGTTACGGCATTTTTAAAATGACCGATTTCACTTTCATAATGGTTTCGCATATCCACTAAAACCGTATCAGGATCTTCAATAAGTTCGTTAAACTTTTCAGCATTAACGTGTACGCCTTTATTGGTAACGTCGAATGTAGCATCATTTAATCCGTCTGCCACGATTTTATTTCGCACCTTAACTTTTAGTTTTAAGAAAGCAAAATTATCGTGCTCAATAGCAATATTTAATCGTACGTTCTCTAAAAACGAAATCGTGTCTAAATGGGTTTTGAAAAGTTCAAAATTTTCTGCTGGTACAGAAAGTTGTGCATTGATGCCCTCGTTGGCCACATAGATTCTTCCCAAGACCTCTAATTGATCCCAAGCAAGAAATAGGTGATTTCTAAAAATTTCGGTATTGTTGATTTTGGCGTACTTGTAGAAAGAGATGGTTAAGCGTTCTTTTCCCGCTTGTTCAATAAGTTCTGCTCTTTCCTTAGCACTTAAGTTATTGTACAGTTGCATGCTATACTAATTTTAAGAGTTAAAGATTTTAAATAAAAAACATAAGACCGCTTCGCTTTTAGTCCCGATAGCTATACGGGAATGAAACAAGCCTTAACCGTTATTAATTGACAATTAGTTGACAAATTATGTTCTGGATCACAATAAAAAGTTTTTCTATAAAAATGAGTAACCCTTTACTAAACCTTACGTTCTTTAAATGCAAAGGTATTATTTTTACAGAAAATGCTTGAAATTAAGCACAAAAAAAGCACCTTGAACAATTCAAAGTGCTTTTAAGATTAACTTATCAACCTAAAACTTAAACTAAAAGTTAATCTTCATGGGCTTTACAGTTACTGAGGGATTAATTCCAAATAGATATTAAAATTTATTTGGTTTAACGGTAACTGAAACACCTAATGTTTTTAATAAAACTGTTGAGAAATAATTCGCTACTAAACTCTAAAGACAACTTTAGAGTTTATAAGTAGCGCATTTCATAGCAATTATTTCCTTTTTCACTTAGTAGATGCAAAAAGTGCAAAAGGGTTGCGTCGAGAAAGTAAAAAAGATTTTAGATTGCTTTGCATTTAAACACAAGAATCATGACTTAAGGGATAAGACTAATTGATAAAACTTATTCACGATGCGTAGTTATTTTTATAAAAACTAAGGAAAAAATCACTTTCTTCAATACTTTAAATTAACTGTAATAAGTATCGTGTAATTATAAAAATAATTAAAAATAGCCGTATTTTTGAAGACAGTTTAATTAAGAATTCCGTCTTAAGTTTTACTTTTACCTTCAAAATTAAAAATCAAGAAAAATTCTAAGAAAAAAAATAAGATAATGAGTAGTGAAAAAGATGCAAAATTAAAAGCGTTAAAACTAACTTTAGACAAGTTAGATAAGGCTTATGGAAAAGGAACAGTAATGAAAATGAGCGATCAGGCTGTAGTAGATGTAGACGCTATACCTTCAGGCTCATTAGGATTGGATATTGCATTAGGCGTTGGTGGTTATCCAAGAGGTCGAGTTATTGAAATATATGGACCAGAATCCTCTGGTAAAACAACTTTAACCCTCCATGCAATTGCCGAAGCACAAAAAGCAGGTGGTATTGCGGCATTTATTGATGCCGAGCATGCTTTTGATCGTTTCTATGCCGAAAAATTAAACGTTGATATTGATAATTTAATTATTTCACAACCCGATAATGGCGAGCAAGCTTTAGAAATTGCCGATAATTTAATTAGATCTGGTGCTATCGATATTGTGGTAATTGATTCCGTTGCTGCCTTAACGCCAAAAAGTGAAATTGAAGGGGAAATGGGAGATTCTAAAATGGGTCTGCACGCCCGATTGATGTCACAAGCGCTCAGAAAATTAACCGCTTCGATAAGTAAAACCAATTGTACGGTAATATTTATTAACCAATTACGTGAAAAAATTGGTGTAATGTTTGGCAACCCAGAAACCACAACTGGTGGTAATGCCTTAAAATTCTATGCTTCCGTACGTTTAGATATTAGACGTTCTACGCAGATTAAAGATAGTGATAGTAATGTTAGGGGAAACAAAACCAGAGTAAAAGTGGTAAAAAATAAAGTTGCTCCACCATTCAGATTAGCCGAATTTGACATTATGTACGGCGAAGGTATATCTAAAGTGGGAGAAATTTTAGACATCGCTGTAGAACATGATATTATTAAAAAGAGTGGTTCTTGGTTCAGCTATGGCGATACCAAACTAGGTCAGGGACGAGACGCCGTAAAGATGCTCATAAAAGATAATCCGGATTTAATGGATGAACTGGAAGAGAAAGTGAGAGCTTTAATTAATGATTCGAACTAAAAAAATTAAAAATCCTGTTAAAACCAGGATTTTTTTAGTTTTAGACGCAACCCTTTTGTGTTTTTTGCATCTATAAATAGAATTAATTATATAATTATGAAAAGATATGCCCTTTTTGTCTTTGCTTTTATCTCAATATTTACATCCTGTAATATAGATGATAATGATAACTATGATTTTTATTTAGAAGTGGTTCCAATTGACAGTGTTGAGCTGCCAGAGTATTTTGTACAAGGTGAGATTTATGAAATAAATATTACCTATACACAGCCAAATTCCTGTTACTATTTTAATGATTTTATTTATGAAATAGATGGTCAAGAGAGAACGGTTGTTGTTGTCAATACGGTTTATGCAGACGTTGACAACACTTGCGTATATAATCCTGAGGAGGTAACTGTTCATTTTAATTTTTCCGTCACAGGAAATGAAACATATGTGTTCAAATTTTACCAAGGCGAAGATGAAGAAGGAGAAGATCAATATTATATTGTAGAAGTGCCCGTTATGGACGGAAGGCCGGATTCGAGAAACCAAGCACAAGTAAAAGACTAATTTATTAATTAATTCCAATATTCATGTGAGTTTAGAACAACTCATAAAAAATTGTATTAATCAAGATGCTCAAGCTCAAAGCCAGTTATACAAGCAATACGCAAGTAAGTTATTTTCGGTTTGTCTTAAGTATTCTAAAAACTATGCCGAAGCGGAAGATAATCTGCATGATGCATTTATAACTATTTTTAGTAAAATTGGACAATATAAGAATAAAGGTTCTTTTGAAGGTTGGCTAAAACGCATCGCTATAAACACAGCTTTACAGCGCTATAGGGAAGATGTTGGTGTTTATGACATCATAGACGAAGGTAATATTAAAGACACAGAGGTAGATATTAATGAAGATGATGTTGGCATTGAGTACTTACTTAAAATCATTCAAGAATTGCCAGATAGATATCGATTGGTATTTAACCTATATGTTTTAGATGGTTATTCCCATGTTGAAATTAGTGAGTTGATAAATATTTCAAGCGGAACTTCAAAATCTAACTTAGCACGCGCAAGGATGATTTTAAAAGAAAAAATAGAAAACTATAACGCAACCCCAAATTCGAAGAGTTTATAAATAATGAATGATAAAAAAAACATAGATAGACTTTTTCAAGAAAAGTTCAAAGATTTTGAGATAGCACCTAACGATGCCGTTTGGGATCGTATCAGCGAAAGTCTGCCTAAGAAAAAGAAAAAACTAAGGGTTATTGCTCTTTGGTGGCAACTTGGAGGCGTTGCGGCTGTAATTGCTCTTTTGCTAACTGTTGGTGTTTCTGTATTTAACTCTGATGATAATAACACTCAAGATTTTCCTGTTGTAAATACGGAAGATAACTCAGAAAAGAATCATAAAAATTCTGAAACTGATGAAAATTATAATGATTTAAATACTGTTGAAGATAACGATACCGAAGTTGTTGATTCAAACTTAGATTCAGAAAAAGAATCCGATTTGAAAAATCCTGATGACGATTCAACTCAAAAAACAAATCCCTCAAATTCAAACCCATTAATCAATCCTAATAATTCGAATCAAAAATCGAATGTAGTGGTTAATAATTCTAAGGTTGAAGAAAAAACGAAATCTTCTCAAAAACGCAGAAGTCCTTCAACATTTGCAGATGAGCAGAATAGCTCAAAAGTTGCCAATCAAACGAATTCCAGTTCAACTTTAAAAACTGAGGAGAAGTTACTCATAGAGAAAAACCATAAGTCACTATTAACTACAGAATCAGAAAGAAAATCGGTAATCAAAAAGTCCATTGAAGATGATAAAACGCTTGTAGCAGATAATAAATCCTCGGAAAACGTAAAATCTGAAATTGTAAATAAAGATACAAACAAAGTTGAAAATTCTGAACCAGAAAATTCACTTATCGAAGACCTTAAAAAAGAATCTATTGAAGAAGCCATTGCTGAAAATAATAAAACTATTGATGAAGAAGAAAAAGAAGATGAACGAAACAGGTGGAGCATTGCACCAAATGTTGCGCCTGTTTATTTTAGCTCTTTGGGTCAAGGCTCTTCACTGGACCAACAGTTTAACAATAACGCTAAAAGCAGCGACGTTAATATGAGTTATGGTATTACTGGTAGTTATGCTATTTCAAAGAAATTAAAAATTAGAGCTGGTGTTAATCGCTTAAACTTAAATCAAACCACCACAAATGTATTTGCTTTTACCGGAGCCGGAACAGCTGCAAGAGGGGTTGATGCTGAGTTTAGAAATATCTCATTTAAGGATGGCGAACAAAATGTATCACTCATGAGTTCTACTGTGATGAATAAATCTTCTACACCAGAATTATTCAACACCAAGATTGCAGGGGATATTGAACAAAAATTTGGTTTTATAGAAATACCGATAGCGCTAGAATATGCAGTATTAGATAAAAAATTTGGAATTAATGTGATTGGAGGTTTTAGCACTTTTCTTTTAAATGACAATGAAATCTATGCAGATGTTGATGGCAACACAACATTAATTGGAGAAGCAAATAATATTAACGACACTAGTTTTAGTGCCAATTTCGGTTTGGGAATGGATTACAATCTTTCAGAACAATGGAATGTTAATCTTGAACCAACCTTTAAGTATCAAATCAACACATTCAACAACACCACAGGAGATTTTAAACCTTTTTTAATTGGAGTGTATACAGGATTAAGTTTTAAGTTTTAGGTTAGTTAGGTTATTGCAAAAAGCTATGATGAATGCAATGATGACAAAAGCTACTCTTGGTTGGAGTGGCTTTTTTTTGTGCTTAAGCCACTAGTAAGTTCCTTCCAAATGATCGTTCTAACGTTTTCATTGAGAGGTTTTGTGTCTGTAATAGTTAAACCTCTCGTAGGGATAAATTTATGAATCTTGGCGCGCATTTTCCCAGGGCTGCCACTAAAAAAAACATAAGAAAAACGCTTTTTATTATCATAAAATGTAATGGGCACCACTGGAATTTGATGGTTTACCGCCAATCGGAACGCTCCATCTTTAAATTCATCTAACAAAATATCACCTTCTGGCACGCCTCCTTCAGGAAAAATACAAATACTCAAGCCTTGTTTTAAACGTCGTTGTGCTCTTAAAAAAACCGCTTGTCTGCTTTTGGCACTCGTTCTATCGACCAAAATACAGGTACGTTTATAAAAAAACCCGAATAGCGGAATTTTAGCCAATTCTTGCTTGCCTACAAAAACAAACGGGTTCTTAACCGCAACCAACATCAGCATAATATCTGCCATTGAGGTATGGTTGGCCACAAACATATAACTCTTATTAGGGTCTGGCGTTTCTTCCCTTGTAATCTTATAGCCAAAACCCATGCCTATTAAAATGAACTTGGACCAAATACGAGCCATCTTAAAGAAGTATGGATACCATTGTTCCCTTGATATGGAAATAATCAATAAAGGAAATAGCACAATAATCGGGATGGCTACTAAAATATAGAACCAAATGCGATATAACAACCAGAATGGATATTTGAAAAATGCCATAGCACCAAAACTAGTTAATTTAAATGAGTTCTCAATCGCTCTTTATAATTCTACTAAAAAAATTACCTTTGTTTTTTAGTGAAACTCTGTTTTGAAAAGTTACGACGTAATGCATTCAAAATAGTTCGTTGAACTAATCCCGCTTTTTTTAGCGGGATAATTGGTTTAATAACTTGACGCTTAGGTCAATTTTTAAGTTTCAGGTTTATCCTGAGATTTAACCTTTAATTTGAATTGAAGTTTAATTAAAAAGATTCCTGCTTTCGCAGGAAGTGAGCATGGCAAGAATACTAACAGGCATACAAAGTACAGGAACACCACATTTAGGAAATATATTAGGTGCTATTTTACCAGCAATAGACATGGCAAACGATGCTACAAACGAATCGTTTCTTTTTATTGCAAATATGCACACCTTAACGCAAATCAAAGATGCTGAAACGCTGAGAAATCATACGTATTCGGTAGCTGCAACTTGGTTGGCTTTTGGCTTGGATATTGAAAAAACCGTGTTTTATAGACAAAGTGATATTCCACAAGTTACTGAACTTGCTTGGTATTTAGATTGTTTTTTTCCGTATAAAAGATTAAAACTCGCGCATGGTTTTAAGGATAAGGCAGATCGTTTAGATGATGTAAATTCGGGTCTGTTTATGTATCCTATGCTTATGGCAGCAGATATTTTATTGTATGATGCCGAAATTATTCCGGTTGGAAAAGATCAAATACAACATATTGAAATGACGCGTGATGTCGCTTCCCGTTTTCATACCAAAATGGGAGAGACTTTTGTTTTACCTGAAGAAAAGATACAGGAACACACTATGCTTGTTCCTGGAACGGATGGCGAAAAAATGAGCAAGAGTCGCGGTAATTTTATCAACATCTTTTTACCTGAAAAACAACTGCGCAAAAAAATAATGTCTATTGAAACCGATAGCACACCTCTTGAAGATCCAAAGGACTGGAAAACCTGCAACTGTTTTGCTATTTATAGTCTACTAGCTTCAGAGTCTCAAATAGTAGAAATGAAAGGGAATTACGACCGTGGCAACTATGGTTATGGCCATGCGAAACAAGCGTTGTACGAACTTATTTTAGAACGCTTTTCCAAACAAAGAGAACGCTACGATTATTACATGAATAATCTTGAGGAGGTTGATGCGGCTTTGGCTAAAGGTGCTGCTAAGGCTAAGGTTATTGCTGATGCTGTTTTGAGGCGTGTGAGGGAGAAGGTAGGGTATTAACACATTCCTGCGAAGGCAGGAATCTCTATGGTTTTTAATAACCAACTTATAAGTGTGACTATTTATTGTAAATGATCCAGACTTGTAGGGTTATAATCCTGAAAGTTTTCAGGACTGCTTGGTATTTTAAATCTTAATGACTTAGATAAAAATGAAGATAAAAAAACAATACATAAGCTCAATCTTTACTGTTCTCGCCATGATTTTATTGTTGGTGTCAAGAATTATTGGTAATGAACCTATGGATTGGATTGGTTATTTAGCGATTCTTGTTATTATTGTTTCAGTAGTTAGTATGATAACGTTGAATAGACCATCTAAATAATTGTTTTGGGACGTGAAAAGAGAGGGTTGGGTATTAAGATCCGAACCTACCAGCTTTTAAAAACCTGAATGGTCTCCTATTTTCTAAATAACCTCAAACAATTTACCAGGCAAAGGCCTAACCACGCCTTTCAATTCCATATTCAATAAAACACCAGCAATCTTATACGTTGGCATTTCGCATCGTAAGGCAATAACATCTAATAATTCTTTATTATTCTCTTTTAGAAAATTATAAACTATTTTTTCATCGGGTTCTAACTCTACAAATAGTTGTTGTTGTACTGCTGGTTTTTTATCGGATTCCAGCTCCCAATTCAACATATAAGGCACATCCAATGGATTGGATAATAAATGGGCTTTCTGGAATTTTATCAAATTATTACAACCGACGCTTTGGCTATCCGTTGTCCGTCCAGGTACAGCAAATACTTCCCTGTTATATGAATTCGCAATATCTGCGGTTACTAAACTGCCACCTTTTTCGGCTGACTCTATAACAATTGTGGCCTCACTGAGTCCTGCAATGATGCGATTTCGTTTTAAAAAATTATTTCTATCAAATGGATCCGTACTCCAAAAGTCGGTGTAAAATCCACCATGATTTTCAATATCTGCCACATATTTTTTATGCACTTTTGGGTAAATTTGATTTAACCCATGTGCCAAACAACCTATGGTTTGCAGGTTATGTTTTACAGCAGCTTTTTGGGCCGTGATATCTGTTCCGTAAGCAAAACCTGATACAATAATTGGGTTAAATGGCGATAACGCTTCCACCAGTTTTTCACAAAAGGCGATTCCGCTAGTCGTAATTTTCCGAGCGCCAACGATACTGATAATGCGTTGCGCTTTTATATTAATATTTCCGGATTGGAACAACACAAGCGGTCCATCGATGCAATGTTTTAAACGTTCAGGATAGGTGTCTTCTGTAAAATAGTGTGCAGTAATAGCATTGTCCTTAATGAATTTTAATTCTTGTTCGGCTTCTTCTAAATGTATTTTATCATAAAGACCTTCGATAGTAATAGTTCCGATGCCATCGATTTTTAAAAGCTTAGACTTTTTTTCAGTTAATACTGCTTCTGCAGAACCACAGTGATTTATTAATTTTTTAGCCGTTGTTGACCCGATTTTCGGAACATGCTGCAAAGCTAAGGCATAAATAAGTTGTTGGTCTGTCATTGAAAACTAGATGTTTGAAGCAATTAATCGCCTGTTCACGAATATAATTATTTAATTTTGAACGGATTGGAAAATTAAAATCGTATTTTTTCGAATCGAAAATAAATTACCACAACTTCATGCTTATTTTTCTATACGCATATAAATTAATATGTATTTGTTGTAAAAAAATGATTGTGAATTAACAGTAAATCAATCACATGTATAACTATTAATTTCTATGTTAATAACTAAACTTAACTTCACTTCGTTCGGAAACAAAAATTTTTAACTTTGCGTTTATATGCAGTTAGAGACTTACATTAGCGACCTTTTATACCGTTACGATTGTGTCACCGTTCCTGGGTTTGGAGCATTTTTAACACATCGTGTTTCGGCAAAAATTCACGAATCCACACACACCTTTTATCCACCAAAAAAAGCGTTATCTTTTAACGAGCAATTGCAACAAAATGATGGTTTGTTGGCTAATTACATTGCTGAAGTTGAAAAAATACCTTATTCAACGGCTTTAAATAAAATCTCTAAGCAAATAAAATCGATTAAATCGTATTTGGTAGAAGGGGAAACCATTCAACTTAAAAACATTGGAGAATTGGTATTAAACGCTGATGGAAAAATTCAATTTGATCCATCTAGCCATATTAATTACCTAACTGATGCCTTTGGTTTATCGCATTTTACCTCTTCAGATATTACACGTGAAGTTTATAAAGAAACCGTTGAAACTCTTGAAGAGACAGCTCCTATTGCATTGACTCCTGAAAAACGTTCTAATCGTAATTGGTTAAAATACGCAGCTGCAGCCGTTGTTTTATTAGGGCTTGGTGGTTTTGGTGCTGCAACTTATTACAACAATACGATTGAGAATCACAATCAATTAGCACAAGAGCAAGCCAATGAGCAACTCGATGCTAAGGTACAAGAAGCGACATTTGTAATCAGCAATCCTTTGCCTGCTGCGACATTATCTTTGGAAAAGCAAAGCGGGAACTACCATATTGTTGCTGGTGCTTTTAGAGTAGAAGCTAATTCCGATAAGAAAGTAAAACAACTTAGGGATCAAGGCTTTAAAGCGCGTAAAATTGGTGCTAACCGCTATGGATTGCATGAAGTGGTTTACGCTAGTTTTGAAACCAGAAGTGAAGCACAACGAGAACTTTATAAGATTCGTCGTGAGCACAATCGTGATGCTTGGTTGTTGATAAAGCGTCTTAAGTAAGTTTAGATTTCAGACACGAATTTCACTAATTTGCACTAATCTTTGCGGATACTTACTGTGATGTGTGCTATTTTTTTGACACGGATTTTACGGATTTTCACGGATTAAACCTGAAACTGTTACACTGAGATTCACAGAGGTTTCACAGAGATGCGCAGAGAGAAAAAGTTGACACGAATTTAACTAATTTACACTAATCTTTGCGGATACTTACTGTGATGTGTGCTATTTTTTGACACTGATTTCACGGATTAAACCTGAAATTGTAGCACTGAGATTCACAGAGGTTTCACAGAGATGCGCAGAGAGAAAAAAAGTTAACACGAATTTCACTAATTTACACTAATCTTTGCGGATACTTACTGTGATGTGTGCTATTTTTTGACACTGATTTCACGGATTAAACCTGAAATTGTAGCACTGAGATTCACAGAGGTTTCACAGAGATACGCAGAGAAAAAAAAAGTTGACACGAATTTCACTGATTGACACTAATCTTTATGGATACTCACTGTGATGTATGGTGTTTTTTGATACGAATTTCATGGATTAAACCTGAAATTGTTACACTGAGATTCATAGAGGTTTCACAGAGATGCTCAGAGAGAAAAAGTTGACACGAATTTCACTAATTTACACTAATCTTTGCGGATAATTACCGTGGTTTTTTTTTACACGTATTTCACGGATCAACAAGAAAACGACATTTTTACGCACAGCTTTGCATCTTGGTGAGAAAACTTCTAACTCCGTGCTTCGTGCTTCCAACTTCATCCTCCACTCTTCTTTTCACTTTTCACTAATAATTAACCAACTTCATCCTAAAATCGCTCTATCTTTGCACAAATTTTAAAATCCTTATGCAATCTAGAACCGCATTTCAATCTAAAACCATAGTTACAGATTTGGTATTACCAAGCGAAACCAATCCTATCAATAATTTGTTTGGGGGCGAACTGTTAGCTCGTATGGACAGAGCCGCTAGTATTTCTGCCCGAAGACATTCCAGACGTATCGTTGTTACGGCTTCTGTAAACCACGTCGCTTTTAATCGCTCTATTCCTTTGGGAAGTGTGGTAATGATTGAGGCTAAGGTATCGCGAGCATTTACCTCATCTATGGAAGTCTATATGGACGTTTGGATTGAAGACAGGGAATCTGGTGAGTGTATTAAAGCCAATGAAGCCATTTACACGTTTGTGGCTGTTGATGAAACCGGAAGACCAGTAAAAGTGCCAGAATTGGTTCCTGAAACTGAATTGGAAAAACAACGCTATGATGCAGCTTTGCGTCGTAAACAATTGAGTTTGCTTTTAGCTGGAAAAATGAAACCTGATGAGGCCACTGAGTTAAAGGCGCTTTTTGAGTAAATTACAGTCTAAATTAAAACTTGGCCAACCAAGGTTCTGGATTCATGACCTGATCGTTTTTATAAATTCTGAAACCCAGAAGTGATTCACCTTTAATTTTATTGGTAAATACTTCGCCAATAACTTGGCCTGCCACAACTTTATCGCCTTTCTTTACATTAACCTTTGACAGGTTCATATAGACACTAAAATAAATACCGTGTCTAATAAAAACTGCAGGATTACCATTTTTAATGACCAGTACTCTAGTCACTTCGCCATTAAAAACCGCTTTAACTCCAGATTTGTCTTCTGTTGCGATATAGATACTTTTATAATTTTGCGTCACGGAATTATCAACCAATGAGCGTTGTTTTCCATACTTTACTTTAACAACACCTCTCGAGACTGGCCAACCCAGTTTACCTCTATTGGATTCAAAATTTGCAGATAGCAGTTTTGCTTCTGGTGTTTCACCATACTTGCTTTTAGAAGATGTTTTACTTGATTCTTTATTGGCCGCAGCAATAGTTTCTCTAATAATTCGATTGATTTCTTTATCTAAACGATCTGCTTCTTGCTTTTTATTCTTAATCTGAGCGGCAAATTTGCCCATATCAGATTTAATGGATGCCATCAGAACTTCACGCTGTTTTAATTCACTTTCTAATTCTCGTTTGGCAATTCGATTTTCTTCAATGAGTTTTTGTTTATCTTCCTTTTGTTTAGACAATTGAATATTTAGCTCCTGCAATTCCTTTGTTTTGGTCTTTATCGCTTCGCCTTGTTCTTTTTGATAGTCTCTATATTGTCTGATATATTGAAGTCGTTTATAGGCTTGCTGAAAGTTCCTTGAAGAGAGTAAAAACATCACTTTGCTTTGTTCCGATTTACTTTTATATGATTTTACGACCATGGCCGCATAATCGTCCTTCAATTCTTGTAACTGTGTTCTGAGACTCGTAATTTCGTCTTGATTGGTACTTATTTCCCTTGTTAGTAGATTGGCTTGTTCATTGGTAATTCTTATCAGATTTTTTCTAACGTTGACCTTGTAGTTAATATCTTCAATAAGCGTAATTGCCGATTTTTCTTCCTTCTTTTTAGTAAACAACAAGGCATTGATCTGCTTCATTTCTTTTAAAACCTGTTGCCGCTGCTCCTCAAGCTTTTTTTGCTTATCGCTTTGTGCAAAAAGTGACGAAAAGGACATTAAAAGTCCTATTAAAAGTATGGATCGAAAAAAGTATTTCATTGTATATTTTAATTCTTATTTTATAAATAGAATTGTAACTTTTTAAAAAGCATCAATTAAAAGTATATCATTTTATTTTAGAAAAACACCCCTAAAAGCTTTGCTCGGTAATTTCTAAACAAAACATATTTTGTTTTTCATTAGCCTCAAGGGGACACTACTCTTGTGTGATTACTCATGCTAAAAAGGCTGTTTTTGTATTATGAAAAGATTTGCAATTAATTGATATTACATTATAATCTTTTCTCTTTATACCAGCTTCCTTGTGCTTTGTGCCTTTGCTTCATGCTTCAAACTTCGCTCTTCCTACTTTATCTCTATTTCTTTATAACCTTCTGGTATGTTAAATGGAAAACGCACCTCCCCATCCAAAGATACCGATTTAAACTCCAACGTAATTGCGACTTGGTCAGTATCATCAACCGCAATAATTCTAATATTTTCTGGAATAATCTGCTTTTTAACTTCTTGATACGTTGCGTAATCTACTTGAAGCATTCGTTTTTTTAGTTGTTGTTGCAATTGTAAACTATCCATTTTAAAATGTGACGGATTGATTAGATAAAACAATTCCATAAGTGCATTTTGATCTTTCGGACTTAAGGCATAAGAATTTCCGCTTACAGAAACCTGATGCGGTTCGTCTTTTAAGTCATAAATCGATTGACCCAAAAGAATGTTTTGGACTTTCATAAAATCGAGATCCACGCCAACCACATCGCTTAATAGTTTGTAATCGCCATCAAAAAATTCGTTATCTATTTTATTGTAAAATCGCACTTTTTCTGGTGTAATCATCATACGAGCCATACCCAAAGTAGCACTTAACCATATGACTTTGTCTTTCTCCATTCGAAGACTAAAGGTATGTCCTTGTTCATTTTCGCCTTGAATGATATCAATGGCAACCCTAGCGTTCATGGTTTTAAAATCGGCTTCATTCTTCTCGTGTTGCCTTATAACTTGCTTTGCCGATAGCTTATCGCTCGCTACACCAGAATCGATAACGCTTTTGGCGGAATTACAACTGAATGCTGTAACGATAAGACATAAATAAAGTCCTATTTTTAAATAATTATTAGTTTTAAAGTATTTCATCTAATTTTCTATAGAATTAAAGAATATATTCTTTTCATTTTTTTCTTGATAAAAAAACGAAACAAAAAAATCAAGACTTAATACGATTTTACTAAAAATTTCTATCGCTTCGGCACAAAAATAAAGTTTATTCTAATCAAGAATCCAACTTTAAGTTTTTAAATCTTGAATAATTTATTACAATTTAAATACGACGATTTTTGTTTAACCCTTCGCTTCAATTCATTTTTTACATAAAATAGTCTTAGGTCAGGTAAAAATAAAACATAATTAGTTTATTGTTGCGGCTTTAGGGTTTGTGCCTTTTTAGCAAACGTTTCAGATTTACTAATATTATTTAAGGCTTTGTAGGCAATGCTTAATTCTGTATAGAAATCGGCTTCCATAGTGGGATTGTCGATTAAAAAATCCAATCCCATTTCTAGATTGTCAATGGCTTTTTGAGGTTTTCCTAAATTATTATTTGCCACACCATTCATTAAATATAAAATGGGTTGTGCAGGATACAGTTCCAAAGCACGTTCACTATCTGAGATAACCGCTTTATAATCTTTTATATCCAACTGAAGTAACAAGACATCCTTAATTAATTTGAAGTCGTTAGGGTCTTGCTTTAAAGCTTCTTTAAAATTCGAAAGCGCTTTTACCTTATCGCCTGCTTTTAAGTAATAGTGTCCCAAATCGCTATGCGTTTGTGCATCTTTATTGTCGTCTATCAGTGTTGTAATGTCAATTAAGTCCATTTCGTATTCAGGATTTTTAGCTACAAATGCCACAAAATCCTTAAGGACTTTTGCTTTTGCATCTGCATTTATTGTGGGGCTCGTTAATACTACTTTTACTGAGTTGATGGCATCCCCTACTTTATTGTCTTGAAGGTAGAACTTATACAAGGCCAAATGCACAAACTTAGAATCTGGCTTCACTTTTAGTAAGTTTTTCGCTGCTTTATAAGCGTTTTTGTGGTCGCCTGTTTGGCTGTATCTATAAATAAGCTTTAAGTGATTATCTTCATTATTCGGATTGTTAGCGACGCGTTCTTCTAAATTCTCTATACGATCGTCTGCGTTGCCTGTGATACTGTAGATATCGTTTCGCATGGCATCCCTGGACTCACTTAAGCCGAATTCTGCATCCAATTCATCCAATAAATCCAATGCTTGATTGTATTTTTCCTCCCTCACATAAAGTGCCGCCAGATCTTCTTTATAATCTGGATGGTACTTAACCAACTGTTTAATCGTTTTTAAAGCATTTCTAATATCATCTTGCTGAAAATACACATCGTAAAGCTCATCTAAAAACCAAACATTATCTGGCTGCATGTCGATAGCTTTCTTTAGGTTTTCTTCTGCAGCACCAAAGTTTTTGAGTTTGTTATAGTTTTTGCCTAATTCAAAATAAATGACAGGAAGCTTACTATTAAGGTTCAAACATTTATGAAGCGCATCAACGGCGCGCTCATAATTTTCTATGCCTTTTTGCTTCAGCGCTTCAAAGAAATGCTCCTGAAATTCGTCTTCAACATTCCCTAAGTCGTCGTCTGGCCGTTTGTTGAAATCGACTTGGGCGTATGTTGACTGCGGAACAATTATTAATCCGATTAATAGTAATAGTATGTATAGTTGTTTTTTCATATGTAGTACCTATAGGCACTATTTTACGCCTTGATGTTGTTTTTTACCTATATGTTGTCCTTCTGGGACAAAAACTTAAAGCCTCTAATGATCACATTTTGCTTTGTTCTTGCTTTAACAAGTCTTCAATCACTTCAAACTTTTCTAATACTTCAAATTTTTTATAAGTAGCTTTCATTCTATTTCTAAAATGATCGGCTTCTTCTGGTAAATTTCCACCAGCATTATCAAAAGTAGTTTTATCAGGCCATTGTGCGTAAGCAAAGAAATTTAGTGCATCTTTTTTATGCAATCTAGACCCTAAACTTCCTTCGTATTTGTAAATCAATGAGGTTAATGCTTTCCAAGCTTCAATAAAGTTTTCTTCTTGATTGGGTTTAATTTTAATGCCGTACAATACGATATACATGTTTAGTTCAATTTATTTTTCTCACTTAACAACCGTGTAATTTTTTAATTTCAAAAGTTATTCCAAAAAATAATTTATCTGACTCCTTTTTTCATCCCAGAGGTATTGTATAGGGGTTGAAAACTATTTGTTCTCATTTTTAGATGTGCCTTTTAAATACATTATATGCCGTTCTTAAAGGTGCTTTACATCACTTTTTTTCTTGATTAAAGTTTGTTTTAAATTGATGGAACAAAAATAAGCTGCTGTATGAAAAATAGGTTCACAGATTAATTTGGGTTATGCTTCATGAGATTCCTGCTTTCGCAGCAATTTTATTCCATAACGGTATAATCACCAATGCTAATCTTTGTGAACTCACCATTGTATTTCACGTGATTACCAATCATAGCTTCGTCTAAAGTAGCATTTTTAATAGTTGTTTGATTCTGAATTAAGCTATTTTTAACGGTTGAGTTCTCAATTACACAGTCTTTTCCGATAGACACATAAGGTCCAACTGTTGTATTTTTCAAAATCGTTCCTTTTCCTATAAAACAAGGCTCAATAACTGTTGAGTTTTCTAAAACGACAGATTCTTCAATTAATTGTTCTTCGTTATCTGAAGTTAAAAATCCTAACATTTTTGCATTCGTTTCTAAAGTAACGGCTTTATTTCCGCAGTCCATCCACTCATCCACAGTTCCTGTTTTGAAAATTCTTCCATCAGCCATCATGCGTTTAATACCATCATTGATCTGGTATTCGCCGCCATTCATTATGTTTTCGTCTAAAATCTCTTGTAATTTTTCCTTTAAAACCGCTACATCCTTAAAATAATAGATTCCGATCACAGCTTGGTCACTTACAAAAGTTTCTGGCTTTTCTACCAATTCAACAATGTTTTCATCGGCATTCAATTTTACAACGCCATAAGCTTCAGGATTCGCAACACATTTGGTCCAAATAACACTATCAGCTGTTGGATCTAAATCGAATTCTGCTCTAATCAATGTATCCGCATAAGCAATTACGGCAGGTCCGGAAAGCGATGCTTTGGCACTCATAATCGCATGGCCAGTTCCTAAAGGTTGATCCTGTCTGTAAATGGACGCTTTGGCTCCTAAGCCTTCAGCGAGTTCGGTTAAACTCTCCACAACCTCCTCTCCAAAAAAAGCAGGATCACCCAAAACAAAAGCGATCTCTTCAATGGGTTGTTTTAAAACTTTAGCGATATCCTTAACTAAACGATGGACTATCGGTTGTCCTGCAACAGGGATTAATGGTTTTGGTACGGTTAAACTGTGTGGTCTTAGGCGAGAGCCTCTGCCTGCCATTGGTACTATTATTTTCATATCCTATCCTAAATCCTTTCCATAGGAAAGGACTTTTTTATTTTAATTAAACTATGTTTTAAACTATTTTATGATTTTTTCAACCTATTATTTACTTTTTGGGTTTATACCTACAAGGTTTTCAAAACCTTGCAGGAAATTTAATTCATGTCTGCTAAAGCAGGTATCTTTTAGACTATACTTTTTTCCCTTGATAACAGGAATTTTTTATTAATTCAACTTATCAAACTCTTCAAAATAAACTAACTTATGGCAATTATACTTTGCAGTAAATGATTTAGGATAAAACTTAACTTATATTATTTTACGCTTTCTTCAATAGTATCTGTTACTTCGATAAATTACTACGTTTGGCTTGTTTGCCTTTATATAAACATACCAATGTTACATGCTTATTTATTCTGGGATTCCCGCATTTGCAAGAATTGGTCATCTAACTCCTGTACTCCCAAAACCACCTTCTCCTCTGTCTGTTTCAGAAAGCTCTGTTGAATCTACCCATTCTGCGCGCTCATGTTTTGCAATCACTAATTGTGCAATTCGCTCACCATTATTTATGGTAAAGTCTTCGTTAGAAAGATTGACCAAAATAACACCTATTTCGCCTCTGTAATCTGCGTCAATGGTTCCTGGTGCGTTCAAAACTGTAACTCCCATTTTAGCAGCCAATCCGCTTCTTGGCCTTACCTGTGCTTCAATTCCAACAGGTAATTCTATGAATAAGCCTGTTCCAACAATAGTTCTTTCTAAAGGTTTAAGGACTCTAGATTCAGTTATACTTGCGCGTAAATCCATGCCAGCAGATGCCATGGTTTCGTAATGCGGTAAATCGTGCCTGGATTTGTTTATTATTTTTATTTTCATTCCCATCTTACGTCTTCCCATACTTCGACTGCGCTCAGCACAAACTGGGAAGTGACTTTTTAATTATGTTTTAATTTTTATAAAGGTGCTTCGACTGTGTTCAGCAGGTCAACACCATTACCTTTTCAATATTTGTTTTAATTCCTTCTTTTCGAGTAAAATAACTAAGCCCAAAAATACAATTATCATTACAATTCCGAGAATATAATGTTCTCGATATCTATAGAAAAACACAAATGAAAAAAGAATAGATACCATAAGGTATAAGCCTATTTTCTTTAAGTTATATGGAATAGGATAGTATTTTCGTCCATAATAAAACGATATCAACATCATCACAGAATAGGCCGAAAGCGTTGCTATTGCCGAACCTTTAAAGCCAATAATTGGAATTAGAACATAATTCAACACTAAGGTTACGATGGCACCAAATATGGAAATATAAGCACCAAACTTAGTGCGATCCGTAATTTTGTACCAAACCGAAAGGTTTTGATAAATCCCTAAGCAAAAATTCGCCAAAAGTATGAAAGGCACGATCCACATGGCTTCGTAATACGCTTCACTTAAAATAATGTAAGGTTTCAATAGGTCTGCAAAAACAACCACTACTAAAAGAATGACGGAACCAAAGGCTATAAAGTATTCTAAAATTTTCGCATAGTTTTTCTGAGGATTTTCGGTTTTAGAGTGACTGAAAAAGTAAGGTTCTATGCCTAAACGAAAGGCGGTTGCAAATAAGGTCATAAATAAAGCCAATTTATAGCATGCTGAATACATTCCTATCTGTTCATCTGCGACATTCGCTGGTAAAAGATGTTCTAATAATATACGATCGAAAGTTTCATTAACAGAATAAGCGATTCCGGCAACAAGCACAGGCATAGTGTATCGCATCATTTTTTTCCATAAAACGGAATCGAAATTGAACTTAATTTTTGCGTAGAATGGGAGCAATAAAACTAAAGTTAGTCCACTTGCCACTAAATTAGAAATGAATATGTAACTGATTTGATAATTTGGAATATAGAAATTGTTGAAAAATGAATTGCTTTCCGCTAAACCCTCTAAATATAACAAGAGGAATATATTGAGCCCAAGGTTAACCGCAACGTTAAATATTTTAATAATGGCATAGCGCATTGGTCTTGCTGTAGCCCGTAACCAGGCAAATGGTATAATAACCAACGCATCTAAAAGTAGAATAACAAAGACTAAATTGAGATACTTAAGGTCTATATGTATTGCTGTTGAAATCTGATACCTAAACAGGAAAGCAATACCTAATAAAGCAAATGAACTTACAGTTAATGAAATAGCCGAAGTACTGGTTACATTTTCTTTATTGTCTTCTTTATTGAAAAACCTAAAAAAAGCGGTTTCCATGCCATAAGCCAAAACCACATTAAAAAGCACAAAATAAGCGAATATGAAAGACACTCGACCGTATTCCTCAACAGATAACACCTCTGGATTGGTATAAAGTGGTACCAAAATAAAACTCAACATTCTAGGCAATACTGTTGCTAAACCATAAATGAATGTTTGCTTAAAAAGTGATTTGAATCCGCTCAATCCTGATAATTATTTGAAATTCAAAAGTATTAAATATATATTGGTCTTTTATTAGATGAAGCAAAAAAAGCCTTGCTTAAACAGCAAGGCTTTCATAAGTTATTCAATAAAAGTACCTTTATTCCTCGTCGTCAACTGTAGCAACAACGGTAGAAGACTTTTTTTCATAAATTGATGGCGGTCCATTTTCATAATACGTCCCTGCAAATTCATTCACAGAGGTGATTTTTAAATATTTAGTTGTGCCACCTTCAATATAGCTCACAACACATTCATCATCTTTGAGCCTAAATGGGTAATCTGCTGGTGCTTCTGATTTTTTAAATGTGTAATTTTTAGAATCATTCTCCAGTATCGCAAAAAACTTTCCGTTTTTCTCATTTAGTTCACCCGTAAGATTTCTAAAATAAACTCGATCTATTTCAATGTCTTCAGACAAATTAGTTATTGGAATGAATATATTTATTCCTGTTCCACCAACTTTGATGCCTGCATACCATTCTTGAAAAGAAACGGTTTTAACTTTAAATGGTGCCTGTTCTTGTAATGCCGTTGCGGTTGTCATTTTTTGTGCAGCACATGGTAAAGCGGTACCAAAAATAGCTGCGAAAACTAAGACGTAAATTGCCTTTTTAAGTAGTTTCATGTTAATGTAGGTTAAGGTTTGGACGGGCAATATAGATAAAAAAAAGCAATTTTATCTATTAAAAACCTATTTTATCGATGAAATGCACTTTTACCTTAAGTATTATAGGTGAATTTATTCATACTAATCCTCTATAGAGGCAAGAATTGTTGATACGCTATTTTCACAAATAGAAGGTGGACCGTTTTCGTAATAAACACCTCGCTTTTCCTTCAACTCGGTTACTTTAATATATTTAGTTTCTGCATTTTCCACATAGCTAATTGCACATTCGCTATCAGCTAAATCAAAGGGGTAACCCTCATCTTTTTCAGACTTTTTAAAAGTATAATAAGGCGACTTGTTTTTTAAAGCCGCCGTATAGCGACCATAATTTTCATTTAAATTTCTGAAGTAAATACTATCTATTTTGATGTCGTCCTTTTTATTTACAATAGGTACAAAAACATTCATACCTGTACCACCTACTTTTATGCCAGCATACCATTCTTGAAATGCTATGGGTTTAACTTTAAACGCTGTCGTAGGTTTAAACTTTATGCATTCTAATTCCATACCTTCACGAGATACTACTATTGCTTCTTTTCTTCGCTTATAGGTAATAGGCGAACTTCCTTTCTCATCAATTTCTTCTTTTTTACTAACAGCTGTTCGCTTTGGCTCGTTAACTTTAACTTTTTCGACATAATTAGTCGCGCGTTCATTATTTGCTAGTGTATTTGGATACTCATCTACATCATCATTTGATGCAATTAATGTCGTTGCGGAATATTCGTAAATTGCAGGTGGTCCATTTTCGTAATACGTACCCGCTTTTTCACTCATATCAGTTACTTTTAAATATTTAATTTCACCATTTTCCACATAACTAATAGCACATTCATTATCACCCAATGTAAAAGGAAAATCTTTATCTTTTTCTGTCTTTTTAAAGGTATAATAAGGTGACTTGTTTTTTAAGACTGCTGTGTATTTCCCATAATTTTCAACGAGCTTAGCCTTGAGGTTTCTGAAATACACACTATCTATTTTAATATGCTCCTCTTTATTAACTATAGGTACAAAAACATTCAATCCCGTACCTCCTACTTTTATACCTGCGTACCATTCTTGATAAGAAATGGTTTTAACTTTAAATGTTTTAGTAGGTTGAAACTTTGGTTCAGGTTTTAAATTTAATTCTTCACCAGATACAATCATTGCTTCTCGCCTCCTTTGGTAGGCCAAAGGCGGGCCATCTTTGTAGTAAATGGCTTCCTTTTGAATTACATCGTTCAACTTTACATATTTAACCTCACCTTCTTCGACATAACTAATCGCACATTCATTGTTGGCTAAGATAAACGGATAGTCATTTTCCTTGTCTGATGTTTTTAAGGTATCGTCAAGTGAATTGTGCCTTAATACGGAAGTATATCTGCTATAGTTTCTAACCAACTGGCCTTTAAAGTTTCTGAAATAGACGCTATCTATTATTATATCATCGGCTAAATCAACAATAGGCACATAAACATTGATACCCGTATTTTCTTCATTATCGCCAGCATTCCATTCTTGAAAAGATATTGTTTTAACTTTAAATGGAATAGGTTTTTGTGATGATGTGGTAAATGCTCTTGAACTTGAACACTGGAAAGTGGACGAAGTTAAAACAGCTAAACCTATAAAGTAGGCTGCATTTCTTAATCGTTTCATAATAATGGAGGTTAAGATTTGGAAATGCAATGTAGATGAAAATGATAATAAATCTGTTAAATGTGCTTTTTATTCGACAAAAAGTATTTTAATGTAAGAAATATTGTATTTTTTTAACATTTGTGGGGCTACAAAAGTACTTTTTCATCTATTTGAGGAAGTGTGAGGATAGTTTAAAGGCTTGTGTTCCAAAATATTGGATATTTTGAAATAGTGCACTTTATCATGCTCTAGGTAGCTCACTACACATTCATCATCTTGTATTTGAAATGACCAGCTATGCGTTTTTACATTCGACTTGAAACGTCCAATATATAATAAACTACTATTAGGTTTGGGTTGAAGTTTTACTACTTGTCCACGAAAATATATACTATCTAAATTCTTTAGGGTATCTTTTGTCTCAATATAAAGGTTAATTCCGGATCCACCTTCTTTTGTTCCTGCGTTCCACTTTTGATAATAGACGGATTCAATTGCGAACGGTATTTCTGTTTCTAATTTTGGCATAGACTTACAGTAATAAAGCATCATGAATGACACAATTAATATTACAGATACTAAATTTTTAAATATTTTCATATTATAAATATAAGCTTTCGCAAAGTGATGCCACAAAAAAACCTAACTGGTTAAAGTTAGGTTTAAATATTTTGGGTTGAGATTCCTGCTTTCGCAGGCACTCTTTTAATTATTAAGTGCCTCAGCGCCACCAACAATCTCTAAGATTTCGTTAGTAATGGCTGCTTGTCTTGCTTTGTTATAAGTTAATTTCAATTGATCTCGTAATTCCGTTGCGTTATCTGTTGCTTTATGCATCGCTGTCATACGTGCTCCATGTTCAGAAGCAAAAGAATCCCTTATGCCTTTGTACAATTGTGTTTTTAATGCCTTAGGAATTAAAGCTTCAACAATCTCCTCTTTAGAAGGTTCAAAAATATAATCTGTATTAGAAACCACATCGCCTTCAACTGGCTTAATAGGTAAAAACTGTTCAGTAATTACAAGCTGAGTTGCTGCATTCTTGAAGTGGTTATAAACAATTTCGATTTTATCATACTCTCCCGACGTAAATTTGTCCATCAACATTTCCGCTATTTCAGCAACATTATCAAAAGTTAAATCGTCATAAAGGTCACTTTTATTAGCGATAACTTTATTCGTCTTTTTAAATGCATCATTAGCTTTCTTCCCGATTGCCAAATAAGATACTTCTTGATTTGCATAAGTAGTACCAGTAAGTCTATGAACTTCTTTTATAATATTAGAGTTAAAAGCACCTGCAAGGCCTCTGTTAGAGGTAATAGCAACGATTAAAACGTTCTTCACTTCTCTTTGTACGGCATATTTGCTTCCAGAATCTTCATCTAAAGTGGCGCTTAAACTCTGAAGTAATTCAGTTAACTTAGTAGAGTATGGACGCATGGCAGTAATAGCATCCTGGGCTTTCTTTAACTTGGCAGCAGATACCATTTTCATGGCACTTGTAATCTGCATCGTTGAAGATACCGATGATATTCTGTTTCTAATTTCCTTTAAATTCGCCATAATGATAGTTATGAGTTATGAGTGTTGAGTTATGAGTTCAATGTCATTTAACATCAATCTTCATAATTGAACAGTCAACTTATATTCATATATTTTTATGCAGCGTTAAGAGTTTTTTATTATTGCGACCAAAATCCGTATTAACTCTTCACACTTATTCATCATTTCTTCTGGAACTTCTCTTCCGGTTGCTTCAAGAATCTCTAACCAATATTTGGTTTCATCTGCTTCTTTTAGGGCAATACCAAACTTATTTTTAAAATCCTTAGTGCTAACACCTCTTTGCGCTTCTCTGGTGTTTGCACCAATACTAGTTCCGCTCTTTAATAATTGGGAAGCCAGTTCAAAATCCTTGTTTTCCTTCAATTTATCTGTAAAATGAACAATCTCGCAAGCAAATAGAAAACTCTTTACTCTAATCGGACTGTTATTTAAAGACATCTTTTTTAGTTCAAATTATGAGTTTTGTGTTTTTACTATTCAAATTTAAACACACATTTTATTCCGAGTGAAAAGTTAAGAGTGAGCAACTCTGAACTGATAACTCTGAACTCATAACTATTTTTTACTAATTTCTATATTTTCCAGAAAGATCCTTGGCTACACTCGTTAACGTATCAATTACCTCATCGGTTAATTTACCCGCTTTAAGTGTATCTAAGGTATCTCTATGCTTTGCGTTTAAGAACTCCAAATAGTCTCTCTCAAATTCCTTCACTTTCTCTACAGGAACATCTTTTAATAAGTTCTTAGAACCTGCGTAGATAATCGCTACCTGATCTTCAACCCTGAAAGGATCATTTTGAGCTTGCTTCAAGATTTCAACGTTACGCTTACCTTTGTTGATTACGTTTAACGTCACCGCATCTAAATCTGAACCAAACTTCGCAAATGCTTCCAATTCACGGAATTGTGCTTGATCTAATTTTAATGTACCAGATACCTTCTTCATGGATTTAATCTGTGCATTACCACCAACACGTGACACCGAAATACCAACGTTAATCGCTGGACGAACACCAGAGTTAAATAAATCTCCATCTAAGAAAATCTGACCATCCGTAATCGAAATTACGTTAGTTGGAATATATGCCGATACGTCACCCGCTTGTGTTTCAATGATTGGTAATGCCGTTAATGAACCACCACCTTTTACTAAAGGTTTTAGAACCTCTGGTAAATCGTTCATTTCTTTAGCGATAGAATCATCGTTAATAACTTTAGCAGAACGTTCTAATAATCTTGAGTGTAAGTAGAATACATCACCAGGATATGCCTCACGTCCTGGAGGACGTCTTAATAATAAGGACACCTCACGGTACGCCACAGCTTGTTTTGATAAATCATCAAATACAATTAAAGCCGGACGACCTGTATCTCTAAAATATTCGCCAATAGATGCGCCAGTAAATGGTGCATAAACTTGCATTGCAGCAGGATCTGATGCATTTGCAGCAACTATAGTCGTGTAAGCTAAAGCACCTCTTTCTTCTAAAGTTTTAGCAATTAATGCCACTGTTGAAGCCTTTTGACCTACAGCAACATATATACAATACACAGGCTCACCTGCATCGTAAAATTCTTTTTGATTTAAGATGGTATCAATACAAACTGCTGTTTTACCAGTTTGACGGTCACCAATAACCAACTCACGCTGCCCTCTACCAACTGGAATCATGGCATCAATCGCCTTAATACCTGTTTGTAATGGCTCAGTTACTGGCTCTCTATAGATAACACCTGGTGCTTTACGCTCTAAAGGCATTTCATAAGTTTCACCAGCGATTGGTCCTTTACCATCAATAGGATTACCTAAAGTATCTACCACACGTCCAACAATACCTTCTCCTACTTTCACAGAGGCGATTCGTGCTGTACGTTTTACGGTAGAACCTTCTTTAACTCCTACTGAAGTCCCTAAAAGTACAATACCTACATTATCCTCTTCAAGGTTAAGTACTATTCCTTCTGCACCACCATCGAATTCCACTAATTCACCATATTGCACATTAGCTAATCCGTAAGCACGTACAATACCATCACCTACAGTTAATACTGTTCCTACTTCGTCTAATGAAGCACTTGCTTCAAAACCTGAAAGTTGTTGTTTTAAGATTGCTGATATTTCAGCTGGTTTTACTTCTGCCATCTTTATTTAGATATTAGACGTTAGACGCTCACTTCGACCAAGCTCAGTGACCAAACTACCGTTTTTAATTTAATGTAAATTCTCTTTTTAGTTTATCGAGTTTATTAGAGATACTCGCATTATACTGAATATCACCAACTCTCAATATGAAACCACCTATAATGCTTTCATCTATAATATTTTCCAATTCTGCTTTTTTGCCTGTAAGTTCCTTTACTTTGGCCAAAACCTTTGCTTTTAAATCCTCAGTTAATGGTACTGCTGTGGTTACTTTTGCGATTTGTGAGTCCCTTAACCTATCGTATAACATTATATAACTTTCAGCTACGTCATTTAAAAGCTCCAGTCTTTTGTTTTTAATTAATGTGTCTATTAAATTAAAGGTTGCCACATTAGCATCCTTAAACACTTTTGAAAGTACCGCTTTTTTATCTGAAGCTCTAACCACAGGACTTTGAAGCATCTGATCTAAGTCCTCACTCTGAGCGATAGCACTAGTGATTGATTTCATATCACTATTTACCGCTTCAGCAGATTTATTATCTGTTGCTATGCTCAAAACTGCTTTAGCATATCGTATTGCCGCTCTAGATCCTGCCATATCCTATTCTAAATCCTTTTCAAAGGAAAGGACTTCTTTTTAATTAATTTTAGTTTAAAGTTGCTTCTCCTAACATAGACTCAACTAATTCTAGTTGCTCGCCTTTGTTGGATAATTCTTTGCGCACTACTTTTTCGGCAATCTCTAGAGATAAACCTGCAACGTGACTTTTTAATTCTGCCATGGCCGCTTTCTTTTCGCTTACAATTGCTTCTTGCGCCTGAGCAATCATTTTATTGGCTTGCGATTTTGCTTCTGCCTCTGCATCCGCAATCATTTTAGTTTTAAGTTCTCGTGCTTCTTTAAGCATCGCTTCCCTTTCTAATCGAGCCTCTTGCAATAACTTTTGGTTATCTGCTTGAAGATTTGCCAATTCACGCTTGGCTTTTTCAGCAGCGTCAAGTGCACCTTGGATTCCTTCTTCTCTTTCATTTAAAGAGTTTAGAATTGGTTTCCATGCAAACTTTACCATAAGTGCAATTAATGCCAGCAAAAGGATCGTTGACACTACAAATAAACCTGGTGAAAAATCGTTTAATAACTTATCCATAGTATTAAGTAATTAAGTGTTGTCTTTTTTTAATTTAAAAACACATCCTGCAACCAACCGTTACAGGATAGTGTTCTTGTAAATTTGATTTGGTTCTTATTTTCCTAAGAATAAAGCACCAAATGCTAAACCTTCCAAAAGTGCTGCAATAATAATCATCGCTGTTTGGATTTTTCCTGTTGCTTCTGGCTGACGTGCAATACCTTCCATTGCTTTTCCACCAATTTGACCAAGTCCAATACCTGCTCCGATTACGATTAAACCTGCTCCAATTAAATTGTAAGTTACTGGTTCCATAATAAATAAATTATATAGTTAAATTAAAAAAAACTCTTATTAAATAAAATCACCTCTTACGTCTTCCGCATCAGGGATTTCGTGACCCTTTGCATCATGCTCGTGATCGTGATCGTGTTCTGCCACAGCCATACCTATAAATAAAGCTGAAAGCATAGTAAAAATATACGCTTGTAAAAACGCTACCAATAACTCTATTAATAATATAAAAAATGACAATACAAATGATAAACCCGTTGCGCCCACCACGCCTAAAGACTCTTTTAAGGTAAACATAATGGCTATTAAACTCATCAGTACAATATGACCCGCAGAAATATTCGCAAACAAACGCACTAATAATGAAAATGGTTTAATGATTAAGGCGCCTGCTAATTCTATAATTGCTAAAACCGGACGAATTAAAATTGGTACGCCTGGCATCCAAAAAATGTGCATCCAGTAATCCTTGTTGCCACTTACGGTATAAATAATTAATGTGAAAATTGCTAAACATGCTGTTACTGCCAACTGACCAGTAACATTGAATCCTAGTGGTGTTAATCCTGCAAGATTTAAAATCCAGATAAAGAAAAACACGGTTAAAAGATAACCTGTAAATTTACGATAGTGCTTTTCACCAATATTTGGTCTAGAAATTTCATCTCTAACATAAAGAACCAAAGGCTCCAAAACACGACCAAAACCTGTTGGAATCTGTTTCTTTTTGTATTGACTAGCTAATCTAGTGAACCAAAACAACATTAATAGTCCTATAACCAGAATACCAAAAACACTTTTAGTAATTGAAAAATCCAAAACTTTGTGAGCATTTGTAGCATGGTGGTCTGCATCAAAATTTACAGTGGTTGCCCCTTGCTCTAACTCATATATTTTAGAATGAATCTTTACGAATTTAAGACCTCCTTTTTCAACAATAACGCTTCCATCATCGTTATGGTGAAATTCTGAAGACATAAAAGTGACCAATCCATTACTTGTCCATAAAATAACAGGAAGCGGGAATCCTACATGTTTACGTACACCTGCATCATTCGTATAAGAAAATAATGAGAAATCATGAGAGTCTTGAATATGATGTAGAATATAGTCTTCTACTTCTTTTTTTGTATCTACTTGATCACCACCTTCAGTAGCAGATTTAGCATAAATAGATGTCGATAAGAACACTAAAACTAAAAATGCTAAAAATTTAAAACTTTGTTGAAATATCTTCATTGTTATAAAATCAAAAAAACCACTCTTTTCAAATTCGGTGCAAAAGTACGTAATTTATTAAAATAACAATGCGTTTTTATGCTTATTATTTAGACCTCGATTTTCCTTATGATTTTAACGATAAAATACACCTCCAGCCCTAAGAACAAGAATAATGGGATTATAAGATTTAAGCGCTCAGTTGTAGATAAAACGTCTAAATTGAAAACTGAAGATTTAAACATTATAAAAAACAATATCCCCTTAATAAATAGGGTGGGCAAATAAATAAAACCTAATTGTGGCTGAAGATTTTTTATAGTAGAAAAGAATTTTAGATGCACGCAAATAATTAAAGATGCAACAGCAAAGAACAAATTAGTATCCCAAAGGTTGAAGCGAATTATGGCATTTGAATAGTTTAGAAAATAGTCTTGGAAAAAATGGACGATTAAAAATAACACCATAAACGATATGATATAGGCCATTAATGATTTAATCATCTTCTTTCGATACTTTGATAACTTGAGAAATCACCAAATACATAGATACAAAAACAGACAGAAGCGTAATTGTGGTTTCCCAAAAATCCTTGTCGTATTTGGTATCTAGCCATTGCCCCAAATAATTGCCAAGAAAAATTGTTCCGCCCATCTGAAACGCTACAGCAGTGAACCTTATAAACTTGCTAGGCCCTTCTTTATTTGCTTTGGACACTTTGTTGGGTTGCTGATGAGGCCAATTCTGGTTTGCTTGGCTCGTTCGATAATGATTTTACAGTACCTTTCATGCTACATGTTGCGTTGAAAGTTGCACCCGGTTCTACAGCCAACTTACTAATGTGTACTTCACCTTCAATATGAGCTGTGGATTTTAAAGATAAGGTGCCAGATAAAATAAGCTTTCCTGAAAATTTACCTTCAAAATCAGCATTTTCACCTTGTAAAGTCCCTTTTATAAAACCCGACTTACCGACAACTATCTTACCTGATGTTTTAACATTACCTTCAACAGTTCCGTCAATTCTAAAAGGGCCTTGACTGGCAATGTCACCTACAATTTTAGTGCCTTGTGCTATTATATTTTGCTGAGTCGTTGTTTCCATGGTTGCTTGTTTTGGTTTTTTGTTGTCTGAGGAAAACATGATGATTTGGTTTTTAAATTATATCTAATACTTCAAAATAACGGATAAAAGTTGAATCATTTCAAAATTTATTTGGTTTTACTGTAACTCTAAATACGCATTTAAATTTTTATGCCTTTGGATTATAGCATAGTTTGCCGATGAAATTGCAAAATAAGGTCGTGTAATTTTCGGTTTTACAACACGTCCTCTTTTGTCCTTTTCTTCCGATTTAAGTAATTCTGCAAATCCTTTTGCACCACCTATACTTTTTAATCCATGCACTACCACGAAAGTAGTGTTTTCGTCGTAAATATCTTTTGATGTACTAAGGTCAAAGTATTCTACCTTAGCAACTTCCTCGTCTAAAGTTTTTATAAAAGCTTCAATATCTTCTCCCGAATTATTGTCAAATTGAAAAATGACATTAAAATTCTCGGCATCATCATCGGCTACAAATTCCTTTTTCGCCAGCACAGGAAAGGCATTCGTTATAATATCTTGTGCCTTTTTTCCTTCTTCTGTATTCACATAAGTTAAGGCAATATAGTTAATTCCTTCCTTATAAGCTTCAAAACCGTAAAGTCTTCCTTTTGCCGAGGCTTTTAGAATTTCGAATTTTGGCACAAAATCATCCCCTTCCAATCGTTTTATCTGAGCTTCTGCTTCTTTAATCACAGCAGCATACTCTTCATTTTCAAATTGTTTGTAAAGTTTGGTGTAAATGGCCTCTGGACTGTTTTCGTCCTTAGATAGTTCTGATTGTGGGTTTAATAGAATTTCGGCATAACGAGAATCTGGATAGTCATTGATAATCGCCGTTTTCATGGCTTCCGCTCTTCGGTTTAGGCCCAATTCGACATAAAGACGGTATAAATTATATTTTGAAGGTAAAATCAATCGGTCTTCAGGATTGTTTTCCAATAAATCCTCGAACCTAGTTTTTGACAATTCAAGTTCTTTAAATTTTTCCTTGTAAATAATCCCCAATTGATAATAAGCGAAGTTTCGCTCTTTGGCGATGCTATCTATTTCTTTTTGCTCCGTTGGTAAAGACGCCATATAGGTTTCTGGATTAAAACGTGTGTCTTCAACAGCTGTGTCCATTAAGCTATCATTTTTAACAGAATTTACAATACCTCCACGCTCACTAGAAAGTCTCCAATTATCTTGAAGTTTACGATTTCCCCAAAGTTTCAGAAACTCATTTTTACCATAAGCTACAGTGGTTTGGTTATAAAAATAAAAACTGCTTTTGCTATTATTGTTTCTTACCATTTGTGTGCCATTAGGTTTTATATCCCTAGACAGACTTGGCGGACCACCAACACTTCGCAGGTTTTGTGATTTTCTTTGGTCTAACTTATTAGCTGCTATTGGCTGGTTTTTTTGTTGCTCTAAGGCTGCTTCTTGTTCTTTTTTCGCTTCTAACGCTTTTAATTTTTGGTCTTCAGCAAATTGCGTGTAAATAGCCAGTTGCTCAGCTTTTGGAAGACCCACCATTCTGAGGATACTATCATTGGTTTGCGCTATACCTTCATAATATATAACATCATCAAGGTTTTCCCGTTTCTTCTTTATAATGCGGTAGGGCTTGGTGTTTTCAACCATGGCAGTCATCGTTGAATCGTAATAGGCACCTGCAGTTTTATATATATTCTTGTCAAAATACATATTCCCTAAGGTTTCGTAATTGAGCGATCTTAGGTATTTGTCCGAGCTTGTTTTTCTAAGGGATTTATTATAATAGACTTCCGCAAGACTGTCTGACATCTTATGGCGATGGTATTCGGCAATGCGGTAATAGATCTTATCTAAAAATGGTCTGTTCTCCCTGTTTTCTTCGAGTTCAGCTAAGTAGTCTTCAAACTCTATTTCATTTCCATCTGAAGCCTCAAAATTATTTGATTTTTCAATATGTGCATTGATATAAAATGACCTTGGGATTTGGCGATGCATATCTATAATGGCGTCGAACTCCATATTAGCACTGTCTTTTTTCCCTAGTTCATTATAAAGTTGCCCTTTAATAAAGTGGTAACGCGCTTTTTCTCTTTTAACCTCTGTGTTTTCTGCTGCAATTGTCAGTTGGGCAAGTGCACTATCGTTAGATTTTGTGTTGAGATAAGCTTGCGCCAAAGCTGCTGAGGCATCCGCTAAATCTTGACCTTCTATTTCCTCTTCTTCGAGCAGTCGTGTCAGTTTCTCAATGGCACCTACATTATTATCTAAACGCATACTTGTTTTTTCGCGCCAAATTTTAACCTGATTGATTTTATCGCTCGTTGGATATTTATTTAGAATATTGTTGAAAGCTGCCATCGCTGGCACAAAACGCTGATCGAAATAGCGTGCTTGCCCTAAAAGCAAATAGGCTTCGTCAATCTGAGGATTTTTTTCCTTGCCGCCTATGTTCATCCCGTGAGTCTGGATCGCCTTAATGGCTTTTTCTTCGGCACGTTCAAAATCGGCATTTTTGGTTTGTCCTGGTAGAAAAATATCTTCGGATACATTCATGCGTTCCACAGGTAAGAGCTCCCAGAAATTTTCTGTAAATTCATTGTTTACACCATCAATGCCACGCTGAAGCGCAATATTGCCATTGTAAAGCACATTGTATTTAGTGCCTAAAGCATGAAATTGCCGGTTTATGAATTTATCTTTTTTGCGCGAACAACTTTGGGTAAGCATTGTGGCACATAAAAGTAATAATATGATTTTGTAATAGGTTTTCAAACGTCGGTTATATTTAAATTGATACCAATTTAGAATTATAATATCGCATATAATTTGGTTCTTTTTCGCCCAAATTTCAATAGAAAATAAATCCGTAGCTAAGGCTATGCCTGGATTTTATATTTCACTTGAACAAAAATAATTCAAATTAGCAATACAACATTTCAATACTAAATGGGTATTATAGATAACTGAAAAACACCCTGTTTAGTGTGTTGGGAGGTAAAAATACATATCTTTTTGAATTATTGGCTTTATTGTGACCTGAAAAATATTCTCTCGCAAAGGCGCAGAGGCGCAAAGGCTTACTCTTGCGGCAATTCTTTTTTCTATGAAATATGGATAATATGCGCGTTAAGGACAAGTCGCTACTTGTCCCTACATGCGAAATAGTTTTCCCCTTTGGGGAATTAAAGGGGCTTTTTATTCTTCTTCTTGCGATGCCATGGCGCTGCTTCCAAAATGGGCTTCCAATTCTTTTAACGTAGCTGGATTGGTTTCTAAATCTTTAATCACATTGCCTTTTTCTAACACTACGATTCTTTCACATACATCGGTAACGTGCATTAAATCGTGACTAGATACCAAAACGGTAACCCCTTGTTTTTCGGCTAGGTCTTTAATGATTTGTTTTAGTCTTATTTGGGTTGTTGGGTCTAAGTTCGCAAAGGGTTCGTCTAAGATAATGACTTCAGGATTACCGATTAATGCCGCTACAATACCGGCTTTCTTTTGGTTTCCTTTACTTAAATCCCTGAGGTATTTTTTCTTTCCTATAATTTCTCCGTTAAAGAAATCTTCAAACTTTGATGTTAAATTATCAACGTCTGCTTTGTTCTGACCACGTAACTCACCGATAAAGTAGAAATATTCTTCTGGCGTCAGATAACCGATCAAGAAACTTTCGTCTATAAAAGATGATGTAAAAGGTTTCCAATCTTCACTTTCGTCAACCACCACGCCATTGCTTGTAATATTTCCTGTGGTGGGTTTGATTAAATCGAGTAACAAACTAAAATAGGTGGTTTTTCCAGCGCCATTATTACCTACCAAACCAAAACTTTGGCCTTTAGGGATAGTTAATTCTTCAATATTCAGAACCGTTGTTCCTTTGTATGCTTTTGAAAGATCTTTTGTATATATCATGGTGGTTTTTGTATTAGTTATCTTGACTAAAAGCGTCAATCATTTTATATTTTGAATCGAGATATTTTTGAGTAATGCCTTTCATTAACATTTTATGAAAAACAATACCTATTATGCCGAGAACGATTAATAAGGCGATTGCAGCTCCAAAGCCAGCGAGCCAATTTACAAGCCAAAATAATCCCATTGGCACCAGCATAAGCGGAATACCAATTAGCCATTGTACGGCTCCTGTCCCTTGGTAGTTAAACGCTGCTTTTTTATCTAATTCTATTTTTTTTCGGTTGAAAGACCCTCCCCAAAGTATCACATGGGTATTCACGCCAATATTATATATCGCTGCTGCAAAGTGTGCAATCAATATTTTATAACCGAAATACACATACGGAATTCCCAAAACAAAAAGCAGAACCACGCTTATGACCATAAGTATAAATTTTGAACGTAAATATTGTTCATATTTAATGTTTTGGCTCATTAATAGTTTGTAGTAAGCGCTATCCCAAGCTGGAATGAACTGCCCGAAATTGATAAGAAAAAATCCTGTTGAAAATATCCCAATAAAAGCAGACATAAAAGTCATTTCCCTGTACATTGGCTGTGGATAAAAGAATAGACCGTAAAGCAAACCAATCAATAATAAAAATGTCATAGATTTTGTGCGTTTGTTTCTCCAAATCAGTTTTAAATCCAACTGCATAAATGGTGCAATATCTCCAAAACGTTTGGTCCAAGATAAATCTGCCGCATTGACTTCTATAACTTTAGATTTCAGTGAGCTATCTAAAAATAGTTTACTTCTTAAAATTTTAAAGTTGAAAGCATAACATAGTATCAGAATTGCGATTGGAACAAGTATGAAAATTGGGTTGTTTGCTATTCCAATAGTAGCCTCGCCAATTAATGTGGTCATTGGAAGGACACCAAAATAATTTAAACCAAATAAAATCCCGACTACCGCAATAATAGGTAGAAATGACAGTTCTTTCTCGGAAGAAAAGGCCTCAATAATAAAATTCAGGAAATTGATGATGAGTACAAAAATTATCATGGTAAACATCCACGTTAAAACCATGGCAGATGCATAACCATCTCTTATGAGCATAACGCTAAATGGAATGATAGCAAATAAGGGTAAAAAATTGAAAAATGAAACCGCCGATTTTCCTAAAACATAGTTGACTACGGTAGATCGCTTTATGGGCAGAATAAGTAAGGGCTTTACACTCATAACGGGTAGTTTCTGTAAAAAGAAGCGCATCATTAGGTCGCCGATAATCCAGAAAAATAAAAATCCATTTACAACTACGAATGGATCTTGATCAGGATACATTTTTTTCATAACAAAAAGAAGCCCGAAGCCTAAACTTAAAAACATGGCCACAAAATAAAGCGCAAAAAATACCATTAAGATATTGATAGCTATATTTTTTTGCCAATAGGACGAACGAAAATATTGTTTCCATTCGAGATTGAGAAAATGTTTTATCATAGTGTCTTGGTTGGGTTGATTTCAGTAATAAGTATAGAAAAGTTGAATTTTGTTACAAACTAAATTCTGGATAAGTTTCGTTAAGTAGTTTTTCGGCTTTGTTTGGTAATAGTTCGAAACTAATGTAATAGATCAAAACAAGTGCTGTAAAAGCTATTGACAAACCAACAATAGCGTAGGTGTTAGTTAAAAATTCATCCGTAATAATGAAGATATTATAAATCTGAGACAATATGACAATTGAAGTACCACCTGCTTGTTTAAAAATTAGTTCTTCAAGCACCCATTTTTTATTGGAAACCTCTTTTCGTCGTCTAAATTGTCTATTAAGTTGAACACTTTTGTAAATAGACCAGACAGCCACTAAAACAAAATAAATCACAGCTAAAGCAATAGCAAAACTTGAAGAAAACGATAGATAGAACATCAAAAACAAACTTAGAGTCGCTGTTATCTGCGGAATCGTAAACCATATTTTAAGTTCATTCCATAAATACTTCATGTAACGTTTATTCATCGCTTTTGCTTTTTGTTCAATAGCATCCATAAAACCGAAAATGCCGAATTTCTTGAAAGCTTTGTTTTTGGCGTTTTCGAAACTAAGCTCGGGCTGTGTTTCCCACATCGCTTCAATGTCGTTGGCTAAATGATCTACGAGTTCAGTTTGTAAATCGTAATGTTCTACAAAATGTTGTCTTGTAAAAGCGTAAAGGTCTTGTATTTGGGATTTTGTTAGTTTCATGACATTAACAGCGTAAAGCGTGTTTTATATGTTTTGTAAATACTGAGGTAATGATTTAGACCATGTCTGCTAAATACAAATAACATAAAAAAAATAATGAATAGAATATAATATGGCTTAGTCTCCGCACCTTCGTATTGAGAATTGAAAAGCATCATTATCCAAAAAGGGATCTGTGTTATTAATAATGAGGATGCCACCGCTAATTGCATGTTTAATGATTTTTTCTTGAATTTTTCAAACCCTCCATAAATTAACTTTATAAATTCAGAAATTATGACTCCCATAACTAAAGTTAAAAGCCCAGATTTAACACTAAATTGATAACTTAAAAAAGTAAAAACACCTAAAACCAAAATCTCAACTAAAAACCGAAATGAAAAAACAAAAGGTAGAAATGTTCTCCAATATGCTTTCCAATGCTTTCTTCTAATTTCTTTCTGCTTTTTTCTTGTGAATTTCTTAAATCCAATATTGCTTTGGTATAGTCCGTTCTCAAATATTTTACCTTTTGGAATACTAAATTCTATAAATTGATTTCCAAAACCTTGATGAACTTCAAGCAACGCTTCATTGAAAGAAATACCATCTTCGGTCATTTTATCTTCAACCGCAGAAACGATGTGGTCCAATAATTCTAAACGCACATCCCAATGTTTTACTTCATTTTTAATGAGGTAATTGTCAATGAATTTTATTTCTTCTTTTGTGATATTCATTTTTTTAATTTAAGAACTGTCCAGTTTTGGCTTAGACTGCACTCGGTCATCAAAAGCCTTGCAGAATATATCTATGCTAATTTAGGATTTACCAAAGCCTGCATCGTTTTTATATAGTCGGCTAATTCTTCAAGCTTATTAACGGTTTCTTTGGTTCCGGTTTCGGTTAATTTATAATATTTACGCAGTCGGTTATCTACTTTTGTAACTTCCACATCCAACAACCCTTCGGCTTCCAACTTATGCAAAGCCGGATATAATGCGCCTTCTGTAATTTTAAGTTCGCCCTTGGTCAATGCCTTTACCTTTTGGGTTATTTCGTAACCATACATTTTATCATGCTCATTTAATAACTTTAAAATGATGGTGTTTAAACTTCCTTTGTATAATTTTGAATTGCTCATCGTAACACAAATATATACATAATTTTCTTATGTATAAGAAACTTAGGTATGAATTTAATCGAAATTCATACCTACAAGGTTTTTATATACCAAATCAAGTTTGATACAAAGCCTTGCAGGTCTGGGAATAGATTGTTTATCTTTGCAAAAAAAATATTTTTTAATGTCGCAATTTCATTCACTCACTATAAAATCAGTTGATAAAGTAACAGACAATTCGGTTGCCGTTACCTTTGATATTCCTGAAAATCTTAAGGAAAAATTTAGCTTTAAAGCCGGACAATACATTACTCTAAAGACGACGATTAATAACGAAGACATCCGACGGGATTATTCAATTTGTGCTTCAAAAAATAGCGGCAATGTTACTGTTGCCGTAAAAGCGGTTGAAGATGGTACATTTTCCATTTATGCTAACCAACAATTAAAAGCTGGTGATGTACTTGAAGTTGCACAACCCAATGGTCGTTTTACTTTTGAAGCCAATAATGCTAAGACCAGAACTATTGCAGCTTTTGCTGCGGGAAGCGGAATTACACCAGTTCTTAGCATTGCAAAAACACTTTTGGAAGACGAACCATTTAGCAATTTTATTTTGGTTTATGGCAATAAATCTTCTGAAGACGCTATGTTTTTTAAAGACCTTGTGGAACTACAAGCGTTTTATGGCAATCGTCTTCACGTTCATTTTATATACAGCCAAGTAAAAGAGGAAAATGCGCTTTTTGGTCGTATTGAAAAAAGTACGGTCAACCTCATCGTAAAGAATAAATATAAGGACGTTACTATTGAGCAATTTTTTCTTTGTGGCCCAGAACAAATGATCCATACCGTAAAAGATGTATTAATCGAGAATGGTGTAAAGAAAAACGCTATTAAGTTCGAATTGTTTACAGCTCCTGTTGAAACTGATACCGAAAATACGACTGATTTACCTACCGGACACACTAAAATCAAGGTTGTGGTTGATGATGAAGAATTTGAATTCAAAATGTCTCAAAAACAAACTATTCTTGAAGCGGCTCTAAACCAAGATATTGATGCGCCTTACTCTTGTCAAGGTGGTATTTGTAGTAGTTGTATTGCCAGACTTACTGAAGGCGAAGCCAAAATGAGGCAAAATAATATCTTAACGGATGGCGAAGTTGCGGAAGGTTTGATATTGACTTGCCAAGCACATCCTACGTCTACAAATGTTGCGGTGGATTATGATGATGTGTAAAAAAGAATCAAGAGCCTAGACCACTTCACTGTTAGAAAATAGACACGGAGTTTGCAATTTTGAAAACCTAGCAGGTCTTTATCGTGATAGTTTATTTTTTTAGAGATGCTTCGCTTCGCTCTGAATGACAGATAGCACTTTAGTGATTATTTCTTCAGAAGGAATACTGCCTGCTGCATTTTTATAATCTTCAGGGTATTTGTTGCCGTAAATTGAAGTCGGAATTAATGGGAATTTATTTCTGTCTGCTGTCAATGCATAATCTTTAGGTTGGTTGAATGGCGCAAAACCAGCAAAAGGATGCGTTACGCCCCAAATAGTAATTACTTTTTTACCTAACATGGCTGCCATATGTGCGTTCCCAGAATCCATAGATAACATAAGGTCTAGGTTTGAAATGAGCACTAACTCTTCTTCTATATTTAAGTTTCCTGCGACAGATGTTACGTTTTTATATTTGGTTTCAAGTTGATTTAAAATCTCTATTTCCTTATTTCCGCCTCCAAATAAAATGATATTACAATGTTCAGAAAGTTCTTGAATCACATTTTCCATTTGCTCTAAAGGATACATTTTGCTTTGGTGCGCTGCAAAAGGTGCAATTCCGATAGTTTTGAGGTTTTTTTGGGAAATGAAAGTGTTCAGTTTTTCAGATAATGGTTTTGGTTTTGGAAATATGGGT
Source organism: Winogradskyella forsetii (assembly GCF_013394595.1). Lineage (GTDB taxonomy): Bacteria > Bacteroidota > Bacteroidia > Flavobacteriales > Flavobacteriaceae > Winogradskyella > Winogradskyella forsetii. The sequence continues at coordinate 4,334,340 of NZ_CP053348.1, read as the reverse complement.
TCTGATAAGTCTATCGCATAGCCTAATATTTCAAAAACGTCCGCATAACGTTGGTGTGTGGTTTTTAATTGCTGAAACGATTGACCTGATGTGAGGGCTTTTTTTTCGGCTCTTCCCTTATCTAATTGCACTACGTTCTTTCCAAAGAAAAATAACTTTAAAATGTTACTACGAAGCACATTGTGTAAATCTGCGACCGCATCAAAACCTAGGACCTTGAGTTCTTTAGATAATTTATAAAGTCCTAAAACACCTTTGTGCTTGCCTGTTAAATCAGCTTCATAAACACTCACGTTGTCCAAACCTTGAAAGAATGGTTTAAAGAATGCTCTAGTAACTACTGTGATTTTAACTTCTGGATATTGCGCCGTAAGTGCTCGCAAAACAGGAACTGTCATTGCCACGTCTCCCATTGCAGAGAATCTGAGGACTAGTATGTGGTTTGGTTTTGGCATTTGAACCTGCTAAGTCTTTCTTATTTTGTCATTTTGAGCAAAGTCGAAATATATTAAAATGAGATTCTTCAGCTGCGCTCAGAATGACAGACATGTTTTTTAGCCATTCTTTATATTCAAAATCCGTAATAAAAAAAATGAGATTTCTTCGTTCGCAGGAAAGTGTTATTTCTGGCCTCTCAAAACAGGATTCAGTTCGTCATCATTGTACATTTTCATCTGCTTGTAAACCTTCATGTACTTGTCTCCATTGGCGATATCATTGAGTAAATCATCAATAGCAGTACTTAAATCGACACGTTGTTCCAAAAGTACCTCCAATTTCTTCTTACAAGCGGCTTTATGTGCATCACTAGCATCTTCTCTGACAGTTTCGAGATGCATGTGGTAAATTTTAAGCGCCAAAATAGAAAGTCTGTCTATGGCCCAAGCCGGACTTTCAGAATTGATTTTAGCTCCAGCTTTTACCGATACATCTTTGTATTTATCTAAAAAATAGCTATCAATATATTCAACCGTATCCGTTCTGTCTTGGTTAGAAGCATCAATCATTCTTTTCAACTTTAAAGCTGCAACAGGATCAATATTTGGATCTCTAATAATATCTTCATAAGCCCACTGAACCGTATCTATCCAAGATTTTCTGTATAATAAATGCGCGATGAGGTCGTCGGTTTTATCGTACTTATTTGTAAAGGGTTGATCTACTGAATTTAAAACTTTATAGGTTTTGATAACCTCTTGAAATATGGCGTTTGCTTTTTCTGAAAACATAGTGAAATTGATTTAATGTTTACAAAAGTACATGAAATTATTAAGTTGAAGATTAACAAAGAGGTTCGTTTTAGAATTTTCGATTTTTCAACCTTTAATTCTTAAAAAATTTATCTTGCCACAGATATATAGTAGGAATTATTAACTTTAACGACCGAAACAATTTTCATACTATGCAAATTCACAACCTTTCTGAAACACCTTCAATTTTAAATACGTTTATGTCTGAATTACGCGATAAAACCGTACAAAAAGACAGTATGCGTTTTAGAAGAAACATTGAGCGTATTGGTGAAATCATAGGTTACGAACTCAGCAAATCCCTTGATTTTAAAAAGCACACTATTGAAACACCTTTAGGCACTTCGGAAACCGTTTTACACAAAAATGATATTGTTTTATGTTCCATTTTAAGGGCTGGTGTTCCACTTCATAATGGTTTATTGAATTATTTTGATGCTGCTGAGAATGCTTTTATTTCGGCATACAGGCAACACAAGCACAATCCTGAAAGTTTTGATATCGTGGTTGAGTATTTAGCTTGTCCAAGTTTGGACGGTAAAACCTTGATATTGGCAGATCCAATGCTCGCAACAGGACAATCGATGGTGGCTACTTTTGAAGCTCTAAAACCTTTTGGCACTCCCAAAGCGATACATTTAGTGAGTGTCATTGGTGCGCAACCTGGTATTGACTATATCACAAAGGCATTTGATGCAGATGTGCAACTTTGGATTGCTGCGGTTGACGACCACCTAAATGATAAAGGTTATATTATTCCTGGGCTGGGTGATGCTGGTGATTTGGCATTTGGCAATAAATTACAGCAATAGACCTATGATTGGTGTAATAAGCAAAAGGGCGATAAAAACTTGTTTGAACCAACGCTCTGAAATTGTTTCAATATAATTCGCCATTATTATAGAAAACGGAACAAACAGAAATAAAAATTCACTTCCATTTTTTATCGGTGCAATAATTGCTACTAAAATGGCTATTATCGAAGCCCAAGCCATAATAAAATAAGATGGTTTTAACTTTTTGTTCTTGTCTTGGATAATTCTAAAATAATAGATTATCGTCCATACAAATGACGTAAACAAAACTGTAAGCTTGAGAATGTTTTCTTTACTATTATAGGCTGTAAAGTCTAAACTCGCATAGCGCTTAAAATTTGAAGGTCTTAAGTACACATCGTGCAGAAGAATGTTATAGGTTAAGAGTAGAATTATAACTGTTATGACACCAGCAAAAGGTACAATGACATTTTTAAAATCATTTTGGGAATGATAAATCAAAGCCACGATGACCAAGGCAAAAAAGAGTATCGCCCAAAAATAAAATAGGGTTGCCAATGCGATCCAAAAAGCAGCATCAAACAGCTTCTTTTTAATATTTAATTTGGAATGTAAACTAATCAATCGTCTTAATGCGAATATCACAAACAGATTAGCCAGCAATAAATCTAAATGTGACATCGCCTCTGGAAACATGCCAAAAAGTAAACCAAGTGTCAATATAGCATAGCTGTTACTTTGGGTCAGGTTGTTTTTCGCTACAATGAAGTCCAACAGAAAAACCAAGAATAACGTGATTCCCCATTTAAAAATCGTTGCCAAGGCCGTATTTAGATCCGAAAAAAGCATGGCATAATTAGTAACAACAAAAAGTATCGACACATAAACTGCAACGATTATGAAGTTTATGGGCTTAGATTTACTAAAAATGCTTGTGATCATATAGAGACTGATAAAAAAATGCCACTTAATTTTATATGCCTCTTTTTGGACATAATTTCACTAAAATTTTGAACCATAGCTATGCTGTGCTTAAAAATTGGTTCTCATTCTGTAACAAAAATAGACTTTAAAAATTCTAACTGCACTATTATAACAGTATCAATCAGATTTTGTACTTTTGTCGCTTGGATCCCAATTCAAAATTAGAATTGGTGTAAATTTATAAAGTTATGAAAGATTTCTTTTACGGAATACGAGATTTATTTGTAGATGTATTATTTGCTCCATTTGATGCCCTTAGAGCTTTAGAATTAGAAAGCTGGTTTTCTGCCAATATTTTCTCATGGCTATTTATGCTTATTGGCTTTGTGGCATTTGTGTATTGGATGCTACAGCTTAAAAAATACAATGATAATGGTGAAGAAGACAAGAGCATTTCTTCTCATTCCTTTCTATAACTTTATAGGTTTTGATTTATAAATCAAAACCAATATCCTTACGATAATTCATCTTATCAAAATGTAGATTGTCTATACTTTGATAAGATTTTTTTATGGCTTCATGGTACGTATTTCCGTAAGATGTTATTGCCATAACGCGACCTCCTGAAGTAATTACTTTACCATTTTGAGATTCTGCACCAGCATGAAACACAACAGAATCCGTAATTTTTTCTATTCCGGTAATTTCTTTTCCTTTTTCGTAAGCTTCAGGATAACCACCTGACACTAGCATTACGGTTGTTGCCGCACGCTCATCAATTTCTATATTGACGTCAGATAAAGTTTGATTGGCCATCGCTTCAAAAATGTCAACCAAATCTGTTTTTAATCTCGGTAAAACGACTTCGGTTTCAGGATCTCCCATTCTCACGTTGTACTCAATCACTTTTGGGTCGTCCCCAACTTTTATCAAGCCAATAAAAATAAAACCAACGTAAGGTAAATTATCTTTCTTTAGACCTTCAACCGTAGGTTTAACCACTTGGCTTTCAATTTTATCTAAAAATTCTTTTGTTGCAAATGGCACTGGTGAAACTGCGCCCATGCCTCCTGTATTTAAACCTGTATCGCCTTCTCCAATGCGTTTGTAATCTTTTGCGGTGGGTAGGATTTTATAATCTTTTCCATCTGTTAATACAAAACAGCTGAGTTCTATACCATCTAAAAATTCTTCAATAACAACTTTGGTACTTGCTTCGCCAAATTTTGCATCAACGAGCATACTTTTTAGTTCGTCTTTCGCTTCTTGTAAATCATTAAGAATTAAAACGCCTTTTCCTGCAGCTAGTCCATCAGCTTTTAAAACGTAAGGTGGTTTTAAGGTTTCTAAAAATTGGTAACCGTTTTCAACATTATCCTTTGTGAAGCTCTCATAAGCCGCTGTTGGAATGTTATGACGCATCATAAATTCTTTAGCAAACTCCTTGCTACCTTCTAATTCCGCAGCCGCTTTTTGTGGCCCAATAACTGAAACATCTTTCAGGGTTTCATCTTGTAAAAAGAAATCGTGAATACCCTGTACCAATGGATCTTCTGGACCGACCACTACCAAATCTATATCATGTTCTAAAACTGCCAGCTTAATGGCTTCAAAATCAGTAACACCAATGTTTAAGTTGGTGGCAATGGCTTCCGTTCCTGAGTTTCCTGGAGCAACAAAAAGTGACTTACAACGGTCGCTTTGCGCCAATTTCCATGCAAATGTGTGTTCTCTTCCGCCAGAGCCAAGTACTAAAATATTCATGTTTAAGTAGTTTGTTGCAAAAATAGTGGCTTTTATTTTAAGCTACTAATAGCAAATAAAGTTTTTATATAGCTAAAGCGAATCCTTTAAATTTTTATATTTATTTTCATTAGAGCAGTTTTTCTAAAATAACCTTACCCAAAATAATATAAGTCTGTTTAAGGTATTTACATTATAACTTTAAAGCATATACTATATAATTCCTCCACCCATAAAGCAAGTCACTATTTTTTGTTCATTATTAATCTCAAAAAAACTATTGGAAGACAAATTACTGACCACATAAATATTGATTTTTTAGCTTTTAAGTTTTAAAACGATATTACAAGTCAAATAATATGCAGATTTTATAAAAGACATATTTTCCACCTCTCGTAATAATTTCCAGTTCCATCTAATTAAATTTATTTTATTGCTAGATAAAGAGCTTTCTGTTTTTCTATATTGAGACAAAATCTCTGATAAACCATATGCTTTTTCTCCAGTTTTCAAAATTTTTAACCAAAGGGCATAATCCTGTCTCTTAAGCAACAATGGCATATAGATTTTACCCAATTGCTTTTGGTCATAAACTGCTGTTAAACAACCTATTTTATTAGAATACAGCATATCATTATAACTTAAAACAGTGGTTGGTCTTATTATTTTATTCAATGTTTTTCCAGATTCATCAATGAGTTCATATCCTGTGTGGGTAAGACTATATCCTTTGGCGAGCATAAATGCAATTTGCTTTTCCAATTTATCAGGAAGCCATCGGTCATCGCTATCTAAAAATGCGATAAAACGACCCTTTGCCTCTTTAATAGCTTTGTTTCTAGTTACTGCAGGTCCAGAGTTTTCGGTAAGCTTATATACCTTAATTCGTTTGTCTGCTTTCTCGAAACTGCGAATAATACTAATGGAGGCATCTGTTGAACAATCATCGACTAACAATAACTCCCAATTTTGGTAGGTTTGATTGAGCACACTATTTATAGTATCTGAAATGTATTTTTCCGAATTGTAACAGGCCGTAACAATGGAGACAAGAGGTTTATTTAAGCTCATTATTTACAGTAGATATAAAACTTTTCTTTTTACCTTTTGTTGCATTGAACTTGGCTCTGCCATTGATTTTATATTTAATGTCACCCTTAAAATATTTTTCAATTTCTTTTATTAGTACTTTCTCTTCAAGATCTGATAAATCGGAAGAAATGTTGAAAATTAAAGATCCTTTATTATGCTGGACTACTTGATACTCTAGATGAAGTTGATGGGTTTGAGATAAATTTTTAAAAATATAATAAAAATACAAACTGGGATAAATATTTTTAATGCCATATACTTTTTCTCCTATTCGTCCTAAAACACTTTCTAAAACAAGATGTTTTTTTCCACATAAACATAACGTATTTCTTGGAGCCAGCTTTATATAATCTCCCAATTTATAGCGTATTATTGGAAAGGATAACATATTTAAATTGGTAACTAATATTTCATTGTTTAGTTCTTCGACAATAACACCTTCCATATTGATATGCATCTTGCCAGCAGGACATTCAAAAGCAATAATTCCAGTTTCGGCAGCTCCGTATTCACTTATCATTTTTGTGCCAAAAGCTAGTTTAATTTCAGACTGGTAATAATCGAAAATATTTTCTGATGTCCCTTTAACCATTATTATTTTTTTAGGTTTTTCAATATTCCCTCCATTTATAGCTTTAGCTGTCTCATAAATACTGGATGAATAACCGTGGATATACTTTGCCTTATCTAACTTTTTAATAAATTTTTGCAACTCTTCTTTTGAATACGAAAATACCCTGAACCTATTTTGCAGTACATCAAAAAACTGAGTTTTTAATCGGTATAAAAATGATTTATTGAAGCCCCAAAAATAACCATTCCTATACCAAGGTTTTACGCCAAAGATATTGTAATTGTGACTAATTACAGCTCTATTAAATGAATCAGAATACTCATTTCTTTTAAAAACCAAAGACTCTCCTGAAGTTCCCGAGGTTTTCGCATCAAAAGTTATTTTAAATTTAAAATTACTATCTATTTCTTTTTTGTTCTGTAAAAGTATCTGCTTGGTAATTATGGGTAGATGCTGTAAATCAGATAAATTATTGATTTCAAAAGGGTTTATTTCCTTTTCATCAAACGTTTTTCGATAGAATTCTGAATGCTCATAAGCAAACTCAACGAGTTCTTTCAGTTTTTTCAATTGAAAAGATTCCAGCTGGTCTAATGTATAATGTTGAGAATCTTCTAAAAACTGATGAATTTCGTTAGAAGATGGATTTCTTAAGTTTCTTCCTAAAATATAAATCCATTTAAATATCATATGCCATTTAAAAGTTCGTTCCACTTATGCTTGATAATATCCCACTTAAAACCCTCTACGGTTGCTCTGGCAGTAAGTGTCACGTTTTCTGAGCCATTTTCAATCAATTCTTTAATGGCATTTACCATAGCGATTTCATCATCTGGATTCACTAAAAAACCACTGATCTTATCATTGACTAAATGCTTAATTCCACCTACATTCGTGCTTACAACTGGCAATCCAAGAGCCATGGCTTCAATAATACTTACAGGCATATTATCTACATTGCTGGTGTTTATAAATACATCATATTCTTCAGATTTTTTGTGCCAGACGTCCTTGGCTAAAACACCTGTAAACTCAATATTTTTTTCTAAGTTCAATACTTTCACAAGTTCTTTTACACTTTTTAAAGACCCGTCTCTATCTGGACCAACCATGCATAGTATGGCATCTGGATAATTTCTCTTTAACTCAAATAGCACCTTAACAGCCATCTTAGGGTTATATATTTCAGCAAAAGATCTAACATACAATAGCTTAGGCTGAATTTTTTTTCTATTTTTAAACTTATAACTCTCTATCTCTAAAGTATTCGATATGCAAATGGTATTAAAACCTGAATTTTTAAAAATTTCTGTCAAATATTGGGAAGGCGCAACATTGATATAAGCATTTTTAAAGATACTTCTAGATAATTTGGGAGACTTCTTCAGTCTTTCTGGAAGACTACCTCCGTGCAGTATAGGAATATAAGGCTTATTAAAAAACCTTAAGGATTTTGAGCATAAATAAGCATAATAAAAATTTAGAGTACTATATGTATCTATTAAAACAACATCTGTCGTTTTTTGATGTTTTAAAATAACATAGATCATATGAAGCATTCTGATAATTAAATTTAATTTATTTGATGCTTTTACTACTGTAAACCCTTCTTTTCGAAGAAGCTCACTTAAAGTTTGTAATGTCGTAGGATAACCTGTTTTGTTAAACAAGTTATTACCAATGTATAAAACTTTTTTTGATTTCATTATGCTTATTAATAAGCTTTATCATCGCCTTTAACCGCGTTAACAAAGGTTTGAATAATAATCTTTATGTCTAAAAGTAGCGACCAGTTTTCTATATAAAAAATATCGTATTTTACTCGACCTATAATATCCTTATCTGTTTCAACTTCACCTCTGAATCCACTAGTTTGTGCCAAGCCTGTAATACCTGGCTTCACAAAATGCCTCACCATGAACTTATCGATTTTTTTAGCGTACATTGTGGTATGACTTACCATGTGTGGTCTTGGGCCAACAACAGACATATCTCCAAAAAGCACATTAAAAAATTGAGGCAATTCATCAATACTTGTTTTTCTGATAAATTTTCCCACTTTAGTAACACGTTGATCTCCTCTTGTGGCTTGGTATAAATGTGCATCTTTATTGGGCATCATAGACCTGAACTTATAGCAATCGAACTCTTTGTAATTAAATCCGTTTCTAGATTGTTTAAAAAACACGGTACCTCTAGATTCCAGCTTAATTAAAATAGCAATAATTGGCGTTAACCAAGATAAAACAAAAACGATTACAATACTCGAAAACAAAATATCAAAACCACGTTTAATGAAGGTGTTTACATTATCTTCTAAAGGAATATTTCTTAAGGTAAGTACTGGAATATAGTCGTAATACTCGTAACGTAATTTTTTAGAATAAATCTCCTTACTGTCTGGAATAAACTTTAGAATCTTAAGATTGTTATCAGCAAAATCTACTATGTCTGCAATTTGATTATTCGTCAGTTCAGAAATTGAACAATACATCTCGTCTATACCTTCGTCCATTACATATTGAAAACACTCCTCTAAAGAATCTTCTTTGTTCTTGAAGTTAAAGGTTTTTTTATGAGAATAACCATACTCTGGGTTCCGGTTAAAAAAGTTGTCTAAAGCAGCGGTTTTTTTATTTAAACCCAATATAACGGTGGTTCTGTAGTTTCCACCAAGTGAGGTTCTATATTTCTGCAATAAATAATAAATAGCAAACTTAAAAATCGTTATTAATAGAAAACACAAAATTGTGTATTTAACAATGGGTCTTGGGTATATATTAAGTTCGTGATATAAACCTGAAAAGGCGAAAGTTAACAATAGAAATAAAATAAACTGTTTAACTATCAGGGACAAAATGTTAATTGGCCTTGTGTATCTATAGACCTCATAAAACTGTGAATAAACTGATAACAAAATCCAACACACAGAAATAATAGCCAAAAAAACGAGTGGGTCTTTTCCTTTAAGAAGATATAATACCGCAACCCCATTAATGATTGTTAAATCAATAATGTAAGAGATAGGTCGTAAATATCCCGAATATCTGCCGTGTTTAAATAAACTCAAATCGTGTAAAAATAGTTTACAAAAGTAGTTTTTTTCCTGAGTTTATTGGTGTTAGATTAATGAATTTAATTATCTTAAAATTAAGATAAAAACCCAATATATGCAAGTTATATATAGAAGTCTAGAAGAAATGTGAAATTATTTCTATATCGTTAAAACAGAAAGGTTTTAAATAGTTTTTCTTTTGCCACTAAAATTATGAATTTTGAATTACCAAACAAATAACGCTTCCACATGCGTTTAGGCTCTTGGGCAAACCTATAGAACCATTCTAAACCATATTTTTGCATCCATAGCGGAGCTCTGTTAACTTTACCAGCGACGACATCAAAGCTTCCGCCAACACCCATTATAAAGTTCACATTTTTAAGGTGTTTTTTGTTATCGTATAAAAAGTTTTCTTTTGTAGGAGATGAAATTGCTACAAATAAAATGTGTGCCCCACTTTCTGAAATTTGTTGAGCAATATTAGTTTCTTCATGTTTATTAAAATAGCCGTTTCTGTATCCTGCAATTATATCATTAGAATATTGTTTTGAATATTTTTCTATTACAGATTTAACTATGGGTTCTTTTGCCCCTAAAAAGAATATTTTATAATTATTCTTGTGTGCTAAAGCAACCACTTTTTCCATTAGGTCAATTCCGGCAACCCGCTCCTTTAATGGTTTGTTTAATATTTTTGAAGCCCAAACAACAGCCTGACCATCTGCATTAATTAGATCACTCTCATTAACACTTTGGCGTAATTGCAAATCTGTTTGCATTGCCACTATTTTCCCTGCATTGACGACTACATGATGGATTTGCTTTTTTGAAACTATTGTAGAGTCAATAATCTCAAGCGTTTCGAACATACTTAGGTTGTTTATATAAGTATTAAGGATTTTTATTTGATTACTCATAAATCGCTAAATGTTTTTATCTCAATTTGTTCTTTTTGCTTAATTAAAAATTCATCTAATTTTTTTAGCGAAAATTTCGAAAATGCTTTAGGGTGACCTATAATAACAAAATTACCAGATTTATATTTTTTCTTTTGCCTTAAAAAAGCTTTTTGTACCAAGCTAGCTTTATATCCATCAACTGAAACCACAGTATAACTCCTTGTTAATAAAAGTCTTAATTTTTGCCATAAACCATTGCTTATTGCATATCCATCTCCAATTTGATGGTGTTTTTGTCCACCAAATTTTTTATAATAAATAAGTTTCCAAAAAAACAAGGGAGAAACTTTGAAACTAGCTATTGGAAATTCTGTAAATGAACCTTGGTCATCTATAACACAAGGATCGTCAGAAAAATTCCATTTTGTGGCCTCTGGGATTTCGTTAAAATCATAATAATGAGCTCCATGAATATTTCTACCACCTTTAAAAACCGTACTATCAAATTTAATACCAGCTTCTAAAAATGCGGTTTTTAATTTATCAAATGGTTGCAGGCACCAGCCTCCAGCTCTAAATCCATTAACTTGTTTGCCACAAATTGCTTCAAGGTAATTTTTATACTTTTTTACAATTTTTATGCACTCTTCCTCAGAATAACTATGAAGGCGGTAATGTGTCATCGGAAAAACCCATTGTCCATTGGTAAATTGTGCATCTTCCCAGTGTGAATGAATATGTAATTGTATATCATGTCCTTCGGCAACCAGTTCTTTAATTTGTTTAATTACCTTTTTTGAACTATCTTTTAATTCAGGATACTTAGACTCTAATTCTTCAGATTTTATTAAATAACCTACATCTACAAAAAAAACAGCTTTAGCATTGTGCTTATCTAAAATTTTTACTAATTTTTGAGTAGGCTCAATAATGGTTTTTTCTACAGTTCCAGATTTTCCAAAAAACAATTCATAATCAAGTGTTATAAAGACTTTCATTTCTCTTTTCAATAATTTCAACAAGGTCTTGATGCATAAAAGTATATAAATCACCTTGGTCATTTGCAAAAGTATTTAAACTTTCATTCTTTTCAATCTTAATTAAAAAATTATTAATAATATTTGGTATATGTTTTTGAACCTCTCCTCTCAGTTTTGAAAATGAGATAGGCATGGCAACTGTTATTTCTTTTCTATCAATTATAACACCTGTATCGATTCCAGCATCTATGTAGTGTAAAGTTATTTCGCATTTATTATAGCAAAAATATGTCCATTCTAACGCGCTTGTTCCTTTTATTTCCGGTAACATTCCATAATGCACATTAACTATTTTAGTATTCACCTTAGTTATGAAATTTTTTGAAAGAATTTGATCTAAGGCAGTAATTATAATATCATAATTACCCTCTTGAATTCTTGAAATAGCCTTTTCTGAATTTAAATTTTTGAAACTGTTTACATTATGACCGTTTTTCTTAAAATACAATTTGTTCTTTATAGAATTACCTTGTATTCTTTTAGCAACACTATTAGAATATTTTCGTTTTTTCAAATAGCTGAACAGCAGAGACTTTATGTCCTTTTTCCCATAATAAACATCAATATCAAACCCGTTGGTTTTGCAGTTTAAAACAAAATCTCTTTTCCACCGAACATTGTCCACAAGTGGATAATTAGTTAGTAACGCTAATCTCAAACTCATGTAACGCTTGTTTTTTTAAAATTAATAGTTCTAAAAAATAATTAAGAGTCCACGATGGAAACTTCATTTTAGAATTGCCTCTATATATTGGAAATGTATTTTGAATCAGTCCACTATTTCTCAATTGAAGTTGTTTTATAAAATCAATCAGAAATAATGATGCATTGGTGAATCTAAAATCTTTTTCGATAATAGAATACCTTAAAAAGGCTTTACCTATTAGAATTACGCCAGACACATTAATACATTTTCTATTTTTTCCAACAACATCATGGTAAAACATTTTTTTTCTAACGAAAACAGTGTGTAGTTTCTCAAAATATCCTTTTAATTTTTCTTTAAATTCAGTGTTTTGAGAAATTTCATAAAAATCGATAAGATAATTCAGCCAATACCCAAATTCATGCGAAGAACCCTTAGGTTGATTATCTTCAAAAGAATTTTGAACAATAAAGTCTTCAATCCCTAATTTAAATTGGTTAAAAACAAAGTCGATAACCTGATCTTCAGTAATTATATTTAACTCTAATTTTGTAATTAAAGTAATCAATTCTTTGTGTGCACTCATTTTTTTACTTTCAGGTAAAAATTTAAAGGCACTATTAAAATCAATTGATGGGTGGTTAGAATTATTTAGCGAACGTAAAAATACAGTTGAATTAAAATAATCGTTTATAGACTTTGTTTGGTATAATTTTATATTGTTCAAAGCACCCTGGAATTCACAATCAAAAGGGTAATTAACAGCATTAGAAAAATAATAACCTGTTGACTTTAAATATACTTTATTTGATTTAAAACCAAAAGCATCAATTTCCTTGATTATGCCATCTGACCTTAAATACTTCTTCAAGGCAGCAATCGTTAATTTCTCATGTTCTTCATCTGATTCACCCCTAAATTTAATATAATCTATGTATGAGAGGGTAAGCTCATCTAAAAAAAAACTCTTAATCTTCATCGATAGAAACATTTTTGTACGAACTTAATGCTAAATACATCCAGCTTTGGTTCCATCGGTGATACAAATTTCTATTGGTGTAATATTTATTTTTTTCAAAATAAAAGGAATGATTTTTAGTATTATATAGATAATTGAAAGACCAATCTATAATTTCCTTAGCTTCATTTAATTTCTTATGCTTAGACAGATAAATAATTCTGCTAGCAATTGAATGAACATTTATCGGATATTTTTTTTTAGGATAGTAATTGCACACCTTATCAAAATAAAATTCTTTTAAATAATAATCTTGAGCGCTAGAAAGTAATTTAGTAAGATCCATTTCTTCTATAAAAGCATTGTCTAAACATTCAAAAAATTCAAGAAGATATTCCGTATGAAATGAATCTACCCATCTTTGATTGACGGCATTTCCATAATACCAACTTCCATCATCGTTTTGAACGTTTTTTAAATAATTAGTGCTTTTTATTATTATTGCTCTATCATTAGTCGTAAAAATCTTGTCCAAGCGATATAAGTATCTTGATATTAATGCAGACGCATTGTATATTTCTTTATTATCTACTGAAGAATAGCTAAAGCAAATACCACCTAGACGTTCCGTCTGATTAATGTCTTCTAAGAAATAGTCTCTTATGGATAGTAAATTAACTTTTAACTCTTCTGAAGGATACTTTTTATAATAATCTATTAATGCGTCTCCAATAAAATAGGTTACAATAGCATTTGGAAATCCCTTAGGAAAAGTACCTCCTCGTAGCGTATAATAATCCCAATTATAGCCCCAACTTAAGTTTTTAAATTCTTTGTTCTTTTGCGATAGAATTAGTTGATATAGTGAAATTACTTCAGCTTCAGTTTTAGAAAATTTCAATTTAGCTTTAAGTATTAATCCCAACGCTTTTGGGTTTATTGATTTTTTAACTCCAAAAAGCCCCCTTATATTAAATGGAATACGCTTAAAAGCCTGAGTGATAATGACATTAATTAATTTAATCTCTAATTTACCTATTTGTTTTAAAAAAGTAGAATTAAAAGCGTCATAAACAGAATAACCTTCTAAGCTTTTTTTATCGAAGTCGATTAAGAATTTATCAATTTTAGTCTCTGACATAGTGAACAAAACCCAATTTTTTGTAATCTACAATAATGTTATTAAATATTTTGAATTTTAGATGGTCGGAAATATATAAATTTTAAGTTTATGGCTATTTTCTTTCATAAAATCAGCAAACCTATTACATTGCATTTATTAAGCCAAGGAATAGCAGTGATTTTACTGAATTTTTTATTTATAAAATAGTAAAGCTAGATAAATCTATGAAACAATTCACTTTATATCTTATTCTATTATCCGCACTTTCAATGATAAATGCACAAACTACCTTTGTCCCTGATGATAATTTTGAACAAGCACTAATTGATTTAGGGTATGACGATATTTTAGATGACGAAGTTCTCACTCAGAATATTGTTGGCATTACCCAATTAAGTATTCAGAATAAATCGATAACTGATCTTACAGGCCTAGAAGACTTTGCTAGCTTAACAAACTTATTGTGTGACGGAAATGGGTTCTCGAGTATTACTTTTCACCCTAATGTTAATCTTACATCCTTTATTTGCCAATATAACCAATTAACAGAAATAGATTTGGGTCAACATACTAATCTCATTTCCTTTGCTTGTACTTCTAACAATCTTACATCGTTGGATGTTAGTGCAAACCAAAATTTAATTTTTCTAGTTGCTGGAGGAAATCAATTTACAGAATTAGACTTGTCTAATAACCCAAACATAGATGAATTCGGTTTAACAGAAACAAATCCATTCATAGAATCACTAGACATAAGAAGTGGTAATAATACAAATATAGATTTCTTTGATATTTTTAACAGTCCAAACTTAGAATTTATTTTAGTTGATGACTGCGCATATAGTACCCAAAATTGGACGAATATTGATTCAGCCTCAACTTTCATAGAAATTGAAGGTCAAACTGAATGCTCATCACTTTCCGTTAATGAGGTTAATATTAGGTCTAACTTTTCCATTTATCCAAACCCTGTAAAAGACTTTTTAACCATTGAAAACATCAATAATGTTGATCTGAAAAAAATTGAGATATTTTCAGTTCTAGGGAAAAAAATTAAAACGATTACAAATCAATTTAAAAAAATCGATTTTCAATTATTCTCACCAGGTTTGTATTTTATAAATATCTATAGCGAAGACATTAAGTTCAATCTACAAGTTATTAAGAAATAGCTAAATTAGAATTCTGAAAGCACTATTAAAACTAGTTCTTTTTTCATTTAATTCCATTTAGAATTATTGATGGATTTCTTTTTAGTTTCCTTACTAAAGGCTAAGGATAACATTAAAGCAAAAACAACGATTCCATGTTGCCTTTCCAAAATAGATTCCGTTAGCATAAAGCAGATTATTATTATAAGTACTGAAAGCAAATATGAATAATACTCACTATATATTTTTTTAATCCAAACCCAAAAACAGAAAATCCAAACTAAAACCGACATCAAACCAAAATAGATATAATACTCTAAGAATTGGTTGTGTGCATTGTACTCATGCTCATAGCCCTCCATGAAATTGTATTTTTTATAAGATTCATAGACGTGCTTTTTATCTGTTCCGCTGCCGTTTCCTATAATAATATTGTCATCATTTACGGATTTTACTACAGCCTTCCAATGCAAAAGTCGGGTACCTAAATCTGGAGTATATGTACCAAATTCACTTCGCCCAATCTCTCTTTTCTGAAAATTTGGCGAAAATAAAACCCCTAGAACTACTGTGGCAATGATTGGTATAGCAAGCAATGATTTTGAACCATATTTACGGTATAAGATTGGTAAGTTTCCTAATCCTAGAGCAAAAAGCCCCATACGTGAGCTCAATAAATACATGAAAATTAAAAGAAAAAAAATGGCAAGCCAATTGTTCAACTTATTTTTTTTAAACAATATTTGATACAAAAAATAAAGTATGACTACGGCACAAAACAATGAATAATAAGTGGTGTGAATATTTAATAAAGCTGCTAAGTTTTGGTTATAAAAATAATTGCCAAAATTCATATAAGTAAAATATCCAGCTTTAATCAACGCAAAAATGGCACAGCAAATAACTGAAACACTAAACCATTTAACTATATATTCCCTTTTTTTTACACTAAACTCTTGGCTAAAAATCACCAAAGGAATCCCAAGTAATGGTAGGTTTTTTATAATATTTTTCAGACCAATGTTTAAATTGTCTGAATAAATTAAACCTATTACAAACATAAAAAACCAAATTGAAATACTAAAAAATTGATACTTCTTCTGTTTTAAATTTACAAGTTTATTTGAATAATTCCCAGAAAACAACCAAACAGCTACTAATAAAATTATAGCTTGGGAATTCAGGTTGAATTTTGGCATTGGCAAAGTAATAACCACTAGTAGTAGTGCCAAATTCTGTAGATATTCCCATTTATTTTTTGTCAACCCCAATTGATTTCAATTTAGCAATGAGTTGTTGTGTTAGTTTTTTATGGCCGTCATAATTGAGATGAATACCATCATTAGAAAAATACTTGCGTTTATTATAATGAGATATATCAAGATAATGAACCTTTTTAGCATCTATGCTCTCAATACTGTTATCATCTAAAAAAGAATCTATAATTATAACTTCCTTTTCACTATTTAAGGTTACAAATTCTTTTAAATTTTGATGTAAATCCCTCGGGTTTTCATGTAATCCCAAGTATAAAATAACCACTTCCGTTTCATCAAGATTTAGATTGCTTTGAAGGACATTTTGTAATGTATAATTATTCTCAAAATAATATGGATATCCAAAGACATCATGTCGGTTACCAATAAAATGTACCTTCATTTTTTCTGCAATCCATTTTCGAGTATATTTACCTTCGCGCCAGCCCATTTGTGAATCACCAATCATAGTGATTTTCGTACCAGAATTCTGAACTAATTGTAGGTTGCTTCTACCTAATTTAATTGTTCCGTTTAAATTTCTTGGATATTCATTAATCCAGTGTACTCCAATAAAATTCAGCTGATCAACTTGCCTATCAATTCTCACCGCTCGAAAATAATATGTATCATTTATGACAAAAGTATTTTGATTATTAACTGGAAAAAAATCCTTAATCTCTATGTTTAAAGACTTTACCATATAATCAACCACATTTACGTCTCCTATTGTTTGGTTTTTGAGATTCTCCCAATTATAATTGAGAATAAAAAAATCTTTTTTTCTATCTGAAATAAAATCAAAACTTAAATAGCAAAAAAGCAATCCAAATATTACATACAGCATTACGTTATTTGGTGTTTTCATCTTTGATACGTATAATTTTCGCTGGTATCCCAGCTACAATAGCATTATCTGGTACATTTTTTATGACGACTGCATTTGCTCCAATTGTTACATTATTACCAATTCTTATAGGTCCGAGAACTTTGCAACCAGTCGCTAAATACACATTATCGCCAATAATTGGCACCTGTGGATGCCCAGATTTACCTCCTATAGTAACATTAGAACCTATTTGGCAATTTTTACCTATTTCTGCTTTCTTATGAATTATGACACCTATTCCTCCATAGGCAAAGTGTGATCCCTTACCGATGTTTGCTTCATAGGGCACACTAGAATTATAAACTAAAAAAATAATGAGTTTCAATACATCGGGTAATATTGGAATCTTTTTTTGATATAAAACGTGTGCTATACGATATAACTTGTAAGCATTTAGCATTTGTCTATAAGTATAGTTTTATAAGCATTGCGTAATTGACGCATAATTAAAGGTAAGGATAATTTTTCAACATATAACTGACGCGCGTTAGAACCTAATTCATTTGTCTTCATTCTATTTTGAGACATCTGATTAATCGCAGAATTTATTTGCTGAATATTTCCTGCCTCTACATACCGAATATCTTTATCATCCGTAAAAAACTCAGGTAAAGCTCCAACTCTAGTCGAAATAATTGGCATACCAGCTGCTGCAGCTTCAATTATTACTAATGGAAAATTCTCTGAATATGAAGGAAAAATAAAACACCCTATTTCAGAGAAATATTTTACCTTATCATTTAACTCTAATTTATCTGATTTTATGAGTTTTACATTATTCAATTTTTTGTTCGCAATGATTTCAGAAATCCGTTCATAATCACCAGTTTTTTCACTATTCCCAACTAATATAAGCGAAAAATCTCTATTCAACTCAGCTACTTTTAATAAGTCATAGGTGCCTTTTCGCTCTCCCAAACTCCCAATAAACAAGAAGTCCCTATTTCTTTTGACTTCCTTTTCTTTTCCAATTCTATTAACAAAATCCTCGTTAATTGGGTTATTTACTATTTTCACCTCATTACTGAAGCCATTCTTCTCAAAAAACGTTTTCCAATAGGTACTTGCAACAATAATCATGTCCACATTTTCAAACAATAAACTTGCCAATTTTCGACGTATGGGATTCATGTTAATCCAAAACTTTTCAAATGATCCACTATGTAAGTGAACTATCGTTTTTTTTGCTCCAAAAAGCTTAGCTACCGTTGTCATCACTAAACTTTTTTCCATACTCCAAAACGCGTGTATGGAAAAATGGAAAATGTCTGGTTTATATTTCCTTACTAACTTAATTAGCTCACTATTTTGCTTAAAAAAATAAGTAACGTTGAGAAAATTAAATTGTGCTAAACTTGTTTTTCCTTTTTCCCTATCGGTGTAGAACGGAATAACTTCATAATCATTATCTAAATTGTTTTTAAAAACAGTATTCAAAAGTGATATTGAACCATGATTATCCTTCTTAAACGGCCCTAAAATTACTTTCATCTTTTGTTTATTATCTCTCATTCGAAAAGTCCTTTTGGTTTCCAACCCAGTTCCTTTGTGATTTTGGTATTATCTCCAATCATCTTCCAGATTTCGTTATTTCTATATGATAATTTTCCAAAATTTATTTTAGAGCTACTGTTTAGATGCGTTTTAAACCTTTCGGCCAGATCTTTGATTTTAATACCATTTCCGCTACAAACATTATACGTATTTCCTTGGGCTATTTTCTGTGTAGATAATATTAATGCCTCTAAGACACATTCTACCGTTAAAAAATCTCTTTCCTGTTCACCTAAAGTCATATCAAAATCTTCATTCTTTTTCAATTTCTTTACTAAGTCAGAAATAAAAAATCCACTAGGCATTCCTTCCCCATAAAAATTAAACAATCGTAAAATAGTGTGATTCTTTTTATAAATATTTGAGAATGTTTTGATGGCGTTTTCAGCATTTAGTTTAGATAAAGAATATGGTGATGCGGCAACTGTGTTATCTGTTTCTTTATATGGTTGATTAGTGTGCAATCCATAAACTTCGCTGGTACTTGTAAAAATAAAGTTTGTAAAATTTACTTCCTTTAATGCGTTCAACAAATTTATGGTTCCCATATAGTTTATACCAGAAATTTCATTTACTTCATCAAAATCTCTACTTCTATTCAATTTTGCTGCTAAATGAAATATAAAATCTGGTTGAATTTTATTTATTTGTTTTTTTAAATCTTCTTTATTAGTTATATCAACGACTACATGCTGACTTTGTAATGTCTTTTTTGCAGTAATATCAAAAGAAAAAACCATTGCGTCTAATGCACGAAGCTTCTCAATTAATTTAGAGCCTAAAAAACCTTCACCACCAGTTACTATTATCTTTTTGTCTTTTAAATAGTTTATATCCAAATCGCATCCTTATTTTTTGCATGTTCAATAAAACTAATTAAATCATTTTCAGTATTTATTTGATTATTTTCAATATAATCTTTATACCATAAAATTGTTTTTTCTATTGTAATATTAAAATCCCAAATTGGATCCCATTTTAATAATTTATTCGCCTTTGAACAATCTAACATTAATAAATTCGCTTCATGATGGGTGCCTATATCAGTGCTAACTCTATATTTTATTTTATCCCAATATTTTTCAGCCTTGTTTACTACTTCATTTACTTTGAGGTTATTATCTAGATTCGGTCCAAAATTCCAACCTTCAGCATATTCTTTTTTACCTAATAATAAATTCCACCCCAGTAACAAATATCCGCTTAATGGCTCCAAAACATGTTGCCATGGCCTAGTGGCAAAAGGATTTCTAATCTCTACGGAAGTTTGGTTCTCTACAGACTTAATGATATCTGGAATTAATCGATCCGAAGACCAATCTCCTCCTCCAATAACATTTCCTGCTCTACCACTCGCCAGTAATTTCTCATTTCCGTTAAAAAACGATTTTTGATAAGATGATGTAATTAGTTCCGCACAACCTTTTGAAGCGCTATAAGGATCATGTCCACCCATAGCGTCATTTTCTCTATAGCCCCAAATCCATTCTTTATTATCGTAACATTTATCGCTAGTTACATTTACAATAGCTTTAACCGAGCCTGTATTTTTTGAGATTTCAAAAATATTTACAGTACCCATTACATTCGTATTGTAGGTCTCAGCGGTATTTTGATAAGAATACCTTACCAAAGCTTGTGCAGCAAGGTGAAAGACAATTTCTGGTTGATGTTTGCTAAACACTTTACTTAACTTCTGGTAATCTGTTATATCACCTTTAATTGAAATATAATTCCTTTCCAATAAACTGTAATGATTGGGACTTGTTATTGGTTCTAATGCATAGCCAACAACTTTTGCTCCCATTCTCTGAAGCCAATACACGAGCCAAGATCCCTTAAAACCTGTATCACCTGTAACTAAACAGATTCGATTTTTATATATACCGCCAAATAACGACTCTATTTCCATATTTTCCATTTAGCATTATTTGTGTCCCACAATTCATTTAAAACCTTATTGTCCCTCAAGGTATCCATTGGTTTCCAAAATCCAAAATGCTTATACGAGTAAAGTTCTCCATCTTTAGCTAAGTTTTCTAAAGGTGTTTTCTCAAAAATAGTTTTATCTCCTTCTGTTATATAATCGAAAACCTTAGGTTCGCAAACAAAATAACCTCCATTAATCCATGTTCCATCTCCTTTTGGTTTCTCTTCGAAAGAAGCTATTTTTTGATCGCCAACAATTTTTAATGAGCCGAACCTTCCCTCTGGTTGAACAGCGGTCATAGTAATCGCCTTCCCGTGTTCTGCGTGTGTTTTTAAAAGCTCATCGATATTAATATCTGCCACTCCGTCGCCATAAGTAAGCATAAATCGCTCACCATTAATTAATTCTTGAACTCTTTTTACTCGCCCACCAGTCATTGTATGTAACCCTGTATCTATCAAGGTAACCTTCCATGGCTCGGCCGAATTATTTAAAATCTCTAAATTATTATTTTTTAAATCGATTGTTACATCGCTTTGGTGCAAAAAATAATTAGCAAAATATTCTTTAATTACATAGCCTTTATAACCCAATAAAATAATGAAATCGTTGATACCATAACTTGAATATGTTTTCATTATATGCCATAGTATTGGCTTACTGCCTATAGTAACCATTGGCTTAGGAATATTTTGGGTTTCTTCACTTAATCTGGTTCCGAAACCACCTGCTAATAATACTGCTTTCATACTGTTCTTTTTAACTTCTTAAACAAATGTTTTACAAAGGTATTGTTATAATATGTGCAAATCATTTAAATAATTCATTAATCATGTGATAATTCAACTTGTGGATTAGAATCATAAACAATTGGATAAACAAATAAAATAGTCACCGTAAGCATTACTAAGTTGTTAATTGAAAACGAAAATAAGGCATCAAAAAATAACATCCCATAAATAATACCTAAAATCTCGAGCTTCCTATATTTAATACTTTTAATTAATAATGGGATGAGCAAAACCATTAAATAAGATAAACCTCCCAAAATACCCAACTCTACAAATAAATGTGGATAATAAGTATCTGTAGTAGCAATATAATTTGTATCGTACCAATTAAAGTCAACCTCATCATAGTAAGGGGAATTATATTTAGTTGATGCTGGCCCACCAAAAACGCCAATTCCATTTCCGAATAAATTAAAGCTTCTAATCTCGTCGAACATAACTCTATAGGATTCTGATCTTGCCGAGTTTCCCTCAGTAACATAAAGACTTAATCTTACTTCAATCGATTGTTCTATGATACTACGTAACTCATTCCCAACTAAGAAATACAAACCCATAATCAAAGGAGGCAAGATTAACAAATATTTTAGTTTTTTGTAATATTTTATGGCAAGTGTGATCAAAAAGAAACTAATAGTTTTATACGATATACTTAAAAATATACTTATAAAAAAAATTGATAAGCAAATTTTCCTATACTTACCAAAATAAAAGTAATGTGTAAGCCAAAAAGCTATAAAATTTAAAACTCCAAAAGCACCAAAAAAGATTACTAAGCCTGTAGCTCTCAGCACACCAAATGTTTTTGGAGACCAATAAACCGTTCTATTTTGGCTCTCAATAAAATATCTTGTATAAAACCATTGCCGTTGTGGATCAATATAGAAATGATAATAATTTTTTAATTGTACAATAAAATTTAGGATGGCAAAAATGATAATGAATCCAACAAAAAGTTTAAGCTTATGTTTATTATAATAGCCATATAAAAGTACCGCAATTGGAAAAATATACCTTATCCCATCTTCTAGTGCAGCACTATAATTAAAAGATCGATAAAAAGCAATAATAAAAAACACTATAAAAACCAATAGTGCTAAAAGCAACTTATTTGGTATTCTGATTTTTAACCAAATAGGAAAAAGTAAAGCCAAACATGTTACTACTTTTATTGCAGATGATAATGATGGGTAGATGTAGCCAATTATTTCACCAGCAAAAACCATAATGATTGGTAGAAGGATAATAAAATTATTTATGTATTTTAATTTTAGCTTCATACACTTTTAAATCACGCTCTATTATTAACTTTTACCAATAGAATGAATCTAATTATTAAACATAGCAAACTAGAGAGCGCTATCCCTATTAGTCCTAATTGATCATAAAAAATGTAACTTAAAGTAATATTGCATAGTAGAGCTATGAGGTTAATTGTTAAATTTTGCGAAAACATTTTTCTAATTATGATTACTGCACCATAAGATACAGAAATAGCTTGAAAAAATTTAGCTACTAAAATTATCACAAATATATATAGCACCGAATTATAGTTTTGAAAATAAAAATGTATCAAAAACATAAACAGGAAAACTAAGACAATAGTCATAATAGCAACTAGATATAAGATTTTTTTTCGAAGCAATTTTGCATAATTTAAGTTGTTTTTTAATTTTTCTATATCAACCTGAACCAATGTTAATGGTATAATGATCAAAGCATTAGCAATGTTTAACGAAAAACTATAATTTGCGATTTCTATGTCTGCTGTATTTGAGAGTATTTTTATAATTAATATATCGGTATATAAAAACATCATATTTGCAAAATTGCTCACTACAATTGTTAATGAGCTTATAATTAGTCGTTTAAAGATAGTCCAGTATCTCTTTAGTGTTCGAAAAATAATATTGTTTTTGTATATGTAAAATATCGTATACAATAACAATAAAGGCAATAGCAAATAATTAACATATACAAATGCTAAATTCGGGTTGTTTGAGTAAAAAATAGTAATTAATACAATCGTATAAAACACAAATGATATTATGGTTTTGTATAGCGATGCATAGTTGCTCCCTTTAAAAGTTAAAAGAAACGGAGCTATAATTCCATTGTTAAAAAAAATAGAATGAAAATAAATTGGTATTAATAAAAATAAGTAATTAAGAATACTAAGAAAAGGTGCTGCTATTATTGCTAAAGTAGAAATGAAGATTAAAGCCATCAAGGTAAAGTGAACTTTACTCTCTTTACTTTTAGGGTAACTCAATATCAATGTTGGCAATCCAAAAGTCAGCATAGCTGCACCAAGTTCAATTATTTTTTTATAAAACTCGAGACTCCCATAATTCTCTTTTGTAAGATATAATGGAGCTATTAGTAGTATTAAATACTCTAAGCCTCTACTAAATAATATTGAACTGCCATAAATAAAATATTTTTTCAAAATTCTTATTTTCTAACACCACAAAAATCTAAAACTATTTGTTCTGGCTTAGGGTTAATTTTTGAAAATTCACTATGAGCTACTAAAAACACAATAATATTTGCTTTTTTAGCAGCTTCTGCGTAATTCGTTAATTTAAAAACCTTATGATTTTTAATATTAGGCTCAACGATAAAATATTCTTCATTATTTGAATTTTGTAGAACTTTTTGAGTAATATATTTGGCAGGAGATTCTCTTAAGTCATCTATATTTGGTTTAAAAGCAAGACCCATTAAAGCTACACTCGGCTTTCTTCCATGTTTCAATTCAAATTCTAGTTTTGTAGATTGTATTTTTTCAGCACACCAAAAAGATTTATAATTGTTGATTTCTCTGGCTTTTCCGATAATTTGCGATTCTCTTGGGTAATCCGAGACTATAAAATAAGGATCTACCGCTATACAATGACCGCCTACACCACAGCCAGGTTGCAAAATATTGACACGTGGATGCTTATTGGCTAATGTTATTAATTCCCAGACATTAATATCTGCTTTATCACAAATCAATGATAATTCGTTTGCAAAAGCAATTTGGACATCTCGAGATGAGTTCTCTACTAATTTACACATTTCTGCTGTACGAGCGTTTGTTTCATGTAAATCACCATTTATAAATTTTTTATAAAACTGTATGGCTTTCTCGGTTGAGCTTTCATTTACACCTCCAACGACTCTATCATTGTTAACCAACTCATACATAACGTTTCCTGGTAAAACACGTTCTGGACAATAAGCGATATTTAATTTGTTCTCTAACTCTGGGCGTTCAGAATAAATTAAATGCATCATTTTTTCTGTCGTACCGATAGGTGATGTAGATTCAATAATATATAAATCATCAGGTTTTAATAATGGTATAATCGCTTTCGTTGCCGTTTCTACAAACGATATGTCTGGTTCGTTTTTGGCCTTAAATGGTGTTGGCACAACAATTAAATAGGTATTTGCTTCTACAGGCTTAATAGCTGCCTTTAAATGGCCAGAACTAACTGCATTTGCGACTGCAACGTCTAAATCTGGTTCAATTATATGTATTTTGCCTTCGTTTATGGTGTCTACGATATTTGGATTAGTATCAACTCCATGAACATAAATGTTATTTTGAGCTATTAAGGCTGCTGTAGGCAAACCTATATAACCCAAACCAATCATTACAACTTCGGGTTTATTCATATTACATATTTAAAATAAAATCAACAATACGTTGGCAAGCTTTCCCATCACCATAAGGATTATGAAGTTTACTCATTGTATCATAGCTTTTCTTATCGCTTAAAAGTCGTTCTGTTTCACTTACTATTTTAACGGTATCTGTACCTACTAATCTTACTGTGCCAACTTCTACCGCCTCGGGTCGTTCTGTAGTGTCTCTCATTACTAAAACAGGTTTGCCCAAACTTGGCGCTTCCTCTTGTACTCCTCCACTATCTGTAATAATTAAATAGGATCTATTCATTAACCATACAAAAGCTGGATATGATAACGGCTTAATTAATCTAATATTTTCTTCATAACCAAGTAATTCATAAACCGGCTTCTGAACATTAGGATTTAAATGAACAGGATATATAATTTGAATATCCTTATGATTTTGAGCTATTTTTTTTAGTGCCGAACAAATGTTAATAAATCCTTCTCCATGATTCTCTCGTCTATGTCCAGTTACTAAAATTAATCGTTTTGAAGGTTCTACGATGGTCTTTAGTTCTTCTACATCATTGTCTAAATAATCTTCAGAATTCACAACATCTGAACTATAGTTTAAAGCATCTATCACTGTATTACCAGTAACTAAGATATTAGACTCTTTTATGTGCTCGTTTAATAAATTTTCCTTAGAAGTTATAGTTGGTGCAAAATGATAATCTGAAACACGGCCAGTAATACTTCTGTTTATTTCCTCTGGGAATGGTGAGCGTCTATTAAATGTTCTCAGACCCGCCTCTACATGGCACACTTTGGCTCCAGAATAGAATGCAGCAATACTAGCAGACATTGTTGTTGTTGTATCACCATGAACATAAACATAATCTGGTTTAAACCCTTCTAAAATTGGCTTGAGACCTACTATTATTTCTGATGTTAAAGAATAGAGGTTTTGATTAGGCTTCATTAAATCTAAATCATAATCTGCTACAATACTAAAAAAATCCAAAACTTGATCCAACATTTCTCTATGTTGTGCAGTAATACAAACTTTAGTCTCAAATTCATTGGAATACTTCAAAAACATTTTAACTAGAGGTGCCATTTTTATGGCTTCTGGGCGGGTTCCAAAAATGATTAGATTTTTTTTTTTCATGCAGGCATTTTGGTAGCTATTAGGACTATAAAAACTATATTCTTACAAAAATACTAATATTAATGAATCGAGCTATACAATGAGCTGTTAAAGCATGTGAAATATTAGTAGTAATTAAAGCAGGTAATCAAATCCTTAAATAATTGAGTTAGTTTCTTCTTAGTTTTGTTTTTCTAGAAAATAAAATGCACTTTCCAGACTTTCATTCCATTTGGAAATTTTAACTCCTAAGGTTTCTTCAATTTTAGATGTATCTAAAACACTATACTTAGGTCGATTAGCTTTTGTTGGATAATCCTTAGTTTTAATTTTATTGAGCCTTATTGTGCTTTCACTTAGTCTAAAAATTTCTTCTGCAAAATCATACCAACTAATAGCACCTTTATTACTATAATGATAAATTCCATAGGAAGAGCTCTTACTTTCAACTATTCTCAATAAAACTTTTGCCAAATCTACTGCGTAAGTTGGACTGCCAATTTGGTCGTCAACAACACTTATTTCATCTCGCTCTCTTGCTAATCTTAGCATAGTTTTTAAAAAATTATTTCCATATTCTGAATACAGCCAAGACGTTCTTAAAATAAAATGATTTTTTAATGTTGCTATAATTACTTTTTCACCTTCAAGCTTAGTTCTACCATAAACACCTAATGGGTTCTTTTTAGAATCTTCTTTATATGGTTCAGGCAACATACCGTCAAATACAAAATCAGTAGAAACATGTATTAAAGTTACAGAATATTTAACGCATGCCTGTGCTAAATTTTCGGCACCTAACTTATTAATGTTAAATGCTAATTCCTGTTCAGTCTCAGCTTCGTCAACATTTGTATAGGCAGCACAATTAATACAATAATCAAATTGTTCAAGACCAAAAACAGAACCTACTTCTTCAAAATTGGTAATATCCAATTCAGAAGAAGATTTGAAAAAACATTCAAGATTAGGGTATTGATCAGCTACGCTATTTATACAATGCGCTAACTGACCGTCCTTACCGGTAACTAGCACTTTTAACATGGCTCTACGTCTTTAAAAAATGGTAGAATTAAATCTTTTTCGGAAAGAATTAAATCAGAAACAGGCAAGTGCCAATCAATATTCAAACCTTTATCATTATAAATAATGCCTGCTTCAGACTCCTTATTATAAAAATTATCGCACTTATAACTAAAAATAGTATCATCTTCCAATACCAAAAACCCATGGGCAAACCCTTTAGGTACAAAAAATTGCATCTTATTTTCTTCGGAAAGTTCAATAGACACATGCTTGCCATAGGTTGGAGAACTTTTGCGAATATCTACAACAACATCTAAAACCCTACCTTTTACAACTCTAACTAACTTTGATTGTGCATGTTCACCACGTTGGTAATGTAGTCCCCTAAGCACTCCTTTAGATGATTGTGATTCGTTATCTTGAACAAAATTAATATCAATACTTAAAGCTTCGTTGAAAGTCGCCTGATTATAGCTTTCTAAAAAATAACCACGTTTATCTTTAAAAACTTGAGGCTTTATAATAAAACATCCTTTTAGTTTGGTCTCTTTTACAATCATGCTTTCTTTCAATAATAAACGGATAAGTGCTTTTCCTAGTTACCACTATAGTTAATAATTCAATTACAGTTTATAATAGAACCTACGCTACAAAACTGCAATTACATTTTTACTTATAGTTCTTAATATAATTAAACGCCTTAACTGCTAAAAACCCTAATATGAAAAGCATTAAGGCTAAGACCGGAAATAACATTGTATATCGTCGCGTAAAACTTTTATCTCTTTTGCCCATTTTATCAAAACCAGACAAAACATCATAATACGTGTTTTCTTCTGCAACAGTCTGGTTTAATCTATTCAGATTTCTTCTAAGTTCTTGTTCTTTTAAAAATAAGTCATATTCTTTTGTAGCGGTTTTTTCTTCCTGAAGTGGTAATGCATTACCAAAACCGAGTGATAAATTGGGGTTGTTAGACTCGTTTCTAATGGCTTCTAAATAGGTCTTTTGAATACTATCTAAGCGTTCTAACTGCATGTTTAAAGATTGACGTTCTAAATAAGCAACCGTATCCCTAATCTTTTTTTGATGTTCAGAAAAGTCATTTTCAAAAGTCTTTTTGAACCCTTGTTGTAATTTAGGGAAAATATCAATTTTAGTTGATCTGGCTTTTATTGCAAACAATCTTCCCGACATTAAATCTCTATTCTTTATATATTCAACATAACTCAGTTCATCGACCAAAGAGGTATCTATCGATTGCACATACTCATCATATTCTATAAATAAATCATTTTGGGTTTCTGGACCTGGCTCTAATTCAAAACTTACTAATTCTTTTGCATAGGTAGAATCAATTTCAAAAATATTTGATAACTCAGCAATGTTTTCTGTACTTATTAGTGCATTAAAATAGTCTATATTGCTTGAGAGTTGGTATTTAGAATCAAAGTTAGGTTTAACAACCATATTAGAATAATATACTGGAGCTTTAGTCCTTTGATAAATGTAGCCTAATATTGTTGTGATTACTATTATTACTAAAACAAATTTAAAATAGACGATAAGCGGTTTTATAGCATAAATGATAATAGAAAAAAGACCTTTAAATAGCTTAC
Organism: Winogradskyella forsetii; assembly: GCF_013394595.1. Classification (GTDB taxonomy): domain Bacteria; phylum Bacteroidota; class Bacteroidia; order Flavobacteriales; family Flavobacteriaceae; genus Winogradskyella; species Winogradskyella forsetii. Next base: position 4,305,267 of record NZ_CP053348.1, on the reverse strand, counting down.
CAATGAAGTTAAATAGTCTTTGAAATAAATTCCCAATTGCATTAAACAACTGCCCTAAATCAACCTCTTCGTTTTGAGGTTGTTGTGGTAATTTTTCACTCATAAATTATGAATTAAATATTTGTTCTAAAATCTTTTTTGTAATGATGTATGTTGGTTTTACTCCAGAGGTTCCTAAACCACCAGAGGCTAAGGTGCTTCCTGTTTCTAGAGGATTATCACTTGCATAATACGCATATCTTACTTTTACATCTTCATTAATACTACTTCTTACTTTGGATGCCGCTTGTACAGCTTTTTGGTAGTGTGCGCCTTCCATCTCTAAACCAATAACATTCCATGTTGAGTTCTTAAAGAATTTCAATATTTCCTTATTTTGAAGTGAGGTTCCTAAAACAGTAACCATAGTACCTTCATATACAGAAACACCACAATCCAATAAATCGTTTTTACTCAGTTCGTTTTTAAATGGATAGTTGTCAGCTGTCCCTTCAAAAATATGTGCGTTTGGAATCATTATGTCCCCTTTTCCGCCTTCTAAAATACCTGCTTTTCCCATTATGGAAATGGATTTCACATCTAAGTGAACATCTTTCCCATCAACTTCGATAGGCTTTAATAATTCGTCTAAAGTTTCATAAGCTTGTTCACCAAACGCATAATCCATAACAAAAATAACAGCTTTGTTCTCTTTAGTTTTTTCTAGGTACTTAAATTCGGAATTAGAAAAATTAATTTTATCCGTATCAAAAATCTGAATATCTATATTCGTTCCAGAACTGTCTTTAATAAGAATCATCCCATTTTGCAACGCTGATTTTTCCACTTTATTGCGTAACGCTGAATTTTTGGAATCACTTAAAGCTTCGTAAGTCTGAAAAATATCTTTTTTAGCATCCGCTCCCTTGAGTGTTCCCTTAGCAAACAAAGAGTTCATAACACTATGCATATTGGCACTTATGATGTGGATTGGTCGTTCTAAAAGTCCATTTTTATGTAAAGCAGATTTAATCGTTTCTGCCCAAGCTTCGCCATGGATGTGATGCCCTAAGCGTTCCCTTAAAACAGGACTAAATGTAATTGTACGCTTGTTATTATTTATCGTTTCCTCAATGGCTAATTTCCCCAACCAATACACAATGTGCAATAAGCGTTCTGGTTGACTGTCAGTAGCAAATTTTGGATACGCTTCGGTCAATTCATTAAACGTTCTTCCTAAGATATTTGCCGTATGTGTAATAGCTATTTCACGCTCTTTCTGCGTCAGTTTTTTTGTTGAAGTTACCGCATTTTCTAACTTCTGCCAATCCCTTACCGTCGTCCCTTCTTCATCAATAATAACACGTTTACTTATTTTATGCGACTCAACAAAAATAAATGTAAGATGGGTTAAAATATCGTAAATCTCAGAGCGACCTCTTGTGATTTCAATATTCATTTGCTCATCATCTATGCGATAGCAATTACGTCTTCTTTTTGGTGGAATGATAGCCTTAAAATGCGAATTAGCATAACCTTCGTCACTGGTAAGATTTATAAACGTACATTCTTCAATGCCTTGTGGCAAACGGTCCACTACATATAATAAACCTTCCAATTCTGCCTTTTCTTCTCCAATAGAACCATAGATTTCTGGGCGAAGCAGTAACAAGGCTTCACGTAGTGTCTCTCCGGAAACTCCCATGGGTTTATAAAATCCACGATTAAAAAGATGGCGCATAGTAATGTACATGCGTTCTATAGCACTAGAGCTTTCTTGCGCTCTTGTTCTTTCGTGTTTTTTCTTCATTTACTTATGCTGTTTTAACGGACAAATATAGGTTTATTTAGTTAAATTGAGCTGAAGCATTTGGTCCGCAATTTTTCTATCATTTGATAGTCTTGGAATTTTGTTTTGTCCACCTAATTTTCCGATGGATTTCATGTAAGTTTGAAAACCATCCTTTTTGATTTTTGTGATTTTTAAAGGTCTTAAAACTTTACCGTCAATTAAATCTAAGTAATAGGAATTTTGTTGTTTTAAGGATCGTTCCAAGGCTTCAATTAATTCTGCGTCGTCTTCGGGTTCTTTTTCAAATTCAATTAACCACTCGTGATATGGTAGGCCTTGCTCTGGGTTTATTTGAGGGGCGACCGTAAATTCATTGACAGAAATCGAGGTGTTCTCAGTAGCTTCTTTTAAGGCTTGTTCAACTTCTTTCCCAATAACATGTTCGCCAAAAGCTGAAATAAAATGTTTTATTCTTCCGCTTACAATCACTCTAAAAGGTTTCAGTGATGTAAACTGAATGGTGTCGCCAACATTATATGCCCAAAGTCCTGCTGTGGTAGAAATAATCATCACATAATTTACGCCTAACTTTACATCCGCAATTGTGATTCGTTTGGGGTTATCCTCGAAAAAATGTTCTGCCTCTACAAACTCATAAAAAATACCAGAATTCAACTGAAGTAACATCCCTTTCTCATTCTGTTTATCTTGGAACGCAAAAAACCCCTCACTTGCCGGATACAATTCTATACTGTCGACTTTTCTGCCAATTAAATTCTCGAATTTGGCTCTATAAGGTTCATAATTTACACCGCCGAAAATAAAAAGATTGAAGTTTTTAAAAAGGTCTCCAACAGGCTTTCCCGACTTTTCTATCAGTTTTTCAAAATACATCTGTACCCAAGAAGGAATCCCAGAAATTATGGTCATGTCCTCGTTTATGGTTTCATCCACAATGGCATCAACTTTAGTTTCCCAATCTTCAATGCAATTTGTTTCTAAGCTTGGCATTCTATTTTTTTGAAGATATTTAGGAACAAAATGGGCTACAATTCCGGATAATCTTCCAAGCTTTATACCATTCTTCTCTTCTAAAATTGGACTCCCTTGAAGAAAAATCATTTTACCATCCACAAATTTTGAATTTCCTGTTTCGTGGATATACATTAAAATAGCATTTCTTGCCGCTTCAACATGAGTTGGCATGCTTTCTTTGGTAATGGGAATATATTTTGCGCCAGAGGTGGTGCCAGACGTTTTTGCGAAATAAGTCGGTTTGCCTTTCCAAAGCACATCTTTTTCGCCAGCAACCACACGTTCTACATAAGGCTTTAAATCTTCGTAATCCCTTATGGGAACATTATTTTGAAACGCTTCAAAAGTTGAAATTGAACTAAAATTATGGTCTTTGCCAAATGCAGTATGTTTAGCTTCAGCAATTAAATTTTCAAAAACTTTTTGTTGGGTTTCAATGGGTTTGGATGCCCATTTATGGATTCGCTTAGCCACATATTTGGCAAAAGGTTTAGAAAGTGCGGCTTTAAATGATGGCATTATTCAAAATTGATAAAATTAGTTGGATCCACAGAATAGCCCTTGCTCCATAATTCAAAATGAAGGTGTGGTCCAGTAGTTAATTCTCCTGCATTTCCTGACATGGCAATGACTTCACCCGATTTTACCAAATCACCTTGGGATTTTGTAATAGCCGAATTATGTTTATAAACTGAAATCAATTCCCGATTATGTTCTATAATGACCACATAACCAGTTTCAACAGTCCATTCGGCGAAAATAACCGTACCATCAGCTGTTGCCTTTACAGGTGTGTTTTCTGGTACAACGACATCTACGGCAAAATGTTTATCCTCTAGATTGTAACCTTCGGAAATGTTACCATTCACTGGTGGGAACAACACGTAATTAGATTGGTCTCCAGACACTTCAAACAAATTGTATTTATCTTCCTTTGCCACTTTTAACCTTAATAAAGAATCCTCTCGGTTGGTTGGTACCTGCAAAATATCAAGGTCCATTTTTGAGGCTGCTAAAATAGAATCTCGATTGAACTCCAAATTCGTCACATCTCCTGTAAGCACTTTTCTTATTGAGGCATAATAACGTTTGTTTAATTCCAGCTCTTGCACTAAGGAATCCGTTTTATAATTAAGCATGGTGGCTTTCTTTTTCAATTTTGCTGAAGAATATCCTGGAATGTATTCCCTTAATGGCGTAAAAGCAATTAATAAAACCGTAAAGAACACTAGTGAAATAGCAGAAATTGACGACAATATAAACACGTTTAGTCGTGTTAGTTTAATAGCAAAACGCTCTTCAAAAGTATCTTCGTTTAGAATGACCAAACGGTATTTATGAAGCAGTTTTTTAGCTAATTTTTTTTCTTTTTTTTTCTTTTTTGCCATCAAAACAAAATTAGTCAAATTACTTAAATAGTATTATGATAAACTCTTAAAACTTCATTAAACAACACTATTATTAAACTATAATTACGTAACTTAGCGGTCTAAATTGAATATTATGATAACTAGCAGTATATTTTTAGCTATAGGCCCTTGGCAAATTGTTCTTATAGTAGTTGCTATTTTGTTGCTTTTTGGTGGTAAAAAAATTCCTGAATTAATGAGAGGATTGGGCAGCGGAATTAAGGAATTTAAAGACGCAAGCAAAGAGGAAACAGCAGACGACACTAAAGAGAAAAAATAAACTCTTTTGGAAGACATAAAAAAAGCCAACTTTTAAAGTTGGCTTTTTTGTTACTTTATTTCTATCGATTTTATCATCGACTCCAATTCAAAAATATAATCTCGCTTTTCTAAAGATGGTGCATAGACATAACCATCAGCTACCAAATAGCGATTGTTTATCTTATCCTCAATCGCATAGGTTATAAACGGCCCAGCCATAGTGAAACCATTCATTTCCCACATGCCTCTTACTTCGTAAGCAGGTTTGTTATCTATAATTGTGGTAAACATTGACGGTGTATAAGCATCTTCAACAGACATATAAATGCCATCTTCACCAGGTATTTTAGTTTTGGTAATATTATCACGCATTTTTACTATATCCACAATGGTACTATCACCTTGAGAAAGGGTTTCCAATGGCACTTCGTACAGCATTAACTCTATAGTTTTATTGTTTTTTAGATTTTTACGAATCCAGAAAAAATCGTCATCTGCTTTGCTAATTCGGTAAGCCGAAGGAATATCTATGGTTATTCCCAATGCCTTTTCCATCTCCTCATCTGCCAATAAAGACAAATTGATACGTCTTAACTTCTCTTTGACTTCTTCTTTATTAAAAGCATCTATGATTTTATCTCGGTTTTCCTTGAGCTGTGTTATAATTTCTTGATCAGTTTTTCCTCCTACAACAACAACAGTTTGCGGTTTCGCAAAAGCGTTATTTACCACTTTTACAGTGGCATCCACACCTTTCTCTATTTTGAGTACAATTCTACTTCTTGCGGCAAAACCATCGAAAACTTGTGTTGGAATTTGTTTCATGTTAAACATGGGCTCTTCAGTTGGCAAGCCGTTTAATGGTGCTGCAAAAATATTTCGAATATTTTCTCCTACATTTCCTTCCCACAATATGTTATCGGCAACAACAGAAATGGTATTTAGATTACCATTGGATGCCGGTAAATAGGTTTGGTTATCTTCTTTCTTAGACTCACCACAGGCTAAGAATAGTACACAAAATAATACCGAATAAAAAGCTCTCATAAGTTTGTTTTTTGTTGGTTTAACTATTTAGAAACAATTAAGGTCATTCCTATTTTGAGTTTATTACTACTAATATCGTTCCAATCTTTAATATTTTGAACAGAAACTCCGGAAAATTTTTGTGAAATCGTCCATAGTGAATCGCCTTCCCTTACTTTATAAGTTTGTTTTCCTTCGGTATTTACGACTTTTTTTACGGGTTTCGATTTGCTTGAAGCCACATGATTTCGAGGAAAAATAGTTAAGCGTTGCCCAATTTTAAGATTGTTACTTCTTAAGCCATTCCATTGCTTTAACTGGCTGACCCTTACGCCAAATTTTCTGGCAATTTTACCCAAATAATCGCCACTCTGAACGCGATATCTAATTTTAGTATCATCATTTACGACCTCTGGTAATGGTTTTTCTCTAGCCTTAAATTCGGCATCAGCAAACGCATAGATTTTCTCTTCATTGGTTACAAAAGTCCCAATAGCTTCACGAGGTAATCTCAAAGGGTACACTTTGCCTTCGACTTTCGGGATAATATCGAGTTTATAAGCTGGATTTAAAAATTGTAATTCTTCAATTTTAATACCAGTGGCTTCTGAAACATGACCTAATGAAATCATTTGTTTCACATGAACAGTATCGGTTTGTATCAATTGAAATTCTGGTCGTTCGGGTTTAAAACCGTGTTCTTCTGCATATTCGAAAATATACATGGTGGCTAAAAATGCTGGTACATAACCTGCGGTTTCCCTTGGTAAATTCTGACGGATATTCCAATAGTTCTTGGAACCGCCCGAACGTCTAATCGCTTTATTTACATTACCTGGACCGGAATTATAAGCGGCCAATGCCAAATCCCAATCGTTAAAAATGTTATACATTCTGCCCAAATAGCCAGCAGCAGCGGTTGTGGATTTTATGGGATCACTACGATCATCTACATAACTACTAACATCCAAATCATGCTCTTTTCCTGTACCATACATAAATTGCCAAATACCTGTGGCACCAACACGAGAGCGTGCTCTTGGTTTTAAAGCGGATTCCACAATCGCCAAATATTTCATCTCTAATGGAATATTATGAATGTCGAATTCTTGCTCAAACATGGGGAAATAGAAATGACTCAATCCCATGAGTTTTTCTATAGATGTTCTTCTGTGTTTTAAATAGCCCTTAATTACACTTTCTAAGGACGAATTATATTCCACATTAAATGGTGTTCTCGCATTGAGACGTGCCAATCTGGCTTTTAAGGTATCTGTAGAAAGTTCTGGATAATCCACCGGTTCGTATTCAAGCTCAGTAACCGATTTATAAATGGTATCAAACAATGAATTGCTGTATAATTCTTCCAACCACTTTTTATCGAGTTCTGCGACTTCAGGTAAATCTTTAAGATTTCTCACTCCTGTTGTATCCGCTTCTGACTCAATCTTCTTTCCTTTTGAAAAAAGTTTTCCATCTATGACCGCCGCATTTTTTGGTACAACTTCAGAAGGCTTCTTTGCAATGCTATCCGTTTTAGATTGGGAAAACCCACTAAAAACAGACAGACAGAGAAAAGCCAATAAAAACGTTTTTAATGTCATGGTTACAGAAATTATTCCTAAATGTTTTACGTAATGCAAACGTTGGAATCGCTAAAAATAGTATTTTTTTTATAATTAGCTCATAATCGCCGCAATACCTGGTAAGGTCTTACCTTCCAGACTTTCCAGCATAGCGCCTCCACCCGTACTGACGTAGCTTACCTTATCTTCAAAACCAAATTGTTTTACGGCAGCAACAGAATCGCCTCCGCCAACTAAAGAAAATGCGCCATTCTTGGTCGCTTTTGCAATTGAGTTTCCTAAAGCAATAGTGCCTTTATCAAAGCTTTCCATTTCAAAAACACCTAAAGGACCATTCCATAGAATAGTATTGCTTTTGTTAACGACATCATCAAAAATTTCCCTAGATTTCGGGCCAGCATCTAAACCTTGCCACCCATCAGGAATTTCAGTAACATCACAAACTTTAGTATTTGCGGTATTACTAAATGCATCTGCAGCAATCACATCTACAGGTAAGTGAATTTGTACGCCTTTTGCTTTGGCTTGTTTTAAAATATCTAAGGCTAGTTCCATTTTATCGTCTTCACAAATGGAATCTCCGATCTTTCCACCTTGTGCTTTTACGAATGTAAATGTCATTCCACCTCCAATAATCAAATGGTCCACTTTGTCTAGAATGTTCTCGATAACCGTGATTTTTGAAGATACTTTTGCGCCTCCTAGAACGGCCAAAACTGGTTTTTCGCCATCTTCCAATACCTTTTTGATACTTTCGATTTCTTGAGCTAATAGATTCCCAAAGCATTTTGCATCTGGGAAAAATTCCGCCACAATGGTTGTTGAGGCATGTGCCCTATGTGCTGTTCCAAACGCATCATTCACATAGATATCTCCTAATTTAGATAACTGTTTTGCAAACTCCTTATCCCCTTTGGTTTCTTCGTCGTGGAAACGTAAATTTTCTAGCAATAAAATTTCTCCAGGTTGCAAAGCATTGGCTTTTTCTTCGGCTTCTGCACCAACACAATCACTTGCAAATTTTACTTCAACACCTAATACATCTTCAATTTTTGGAATAATGTGTTTTAAGGAAAATTCATCCTGAATACCTTTTGGGCGACCTAAATGTGACATAAGAACGCAACTCCCTCCGTCTTCCAAAATTTTAATGATGGTCGGTTTTGCTGAAACTATCCTTGTGGCATCGGTAACTTCGAAATTATCGTTTAATGGTACATTAAAATCTACTCTAATTAGTGCTTTTTTATCTTGAAAGTTGAAATCGTTTAAGGTTTTCATGAGAATTTTATAAGGTGTGAATACTATTATTTTGAATTACAAATATAAAGATTAACCTGTTAAAAAATAGACTTAAAGGACTACATTTTAGTAATAGACATCCATTGTTTACGATAACCTTTTCGCTTATCTTCTTTTTCTCATTTTAGGTTTAACTTTAAAAAAAATTAATTTCAGATTCATAAAAATAACATAGTTTTGCGACATGCAATTTTCAGACGTTTTAGGTCAAAAACACATTAAAAATCATCTTACTACAAGCGTTGATGCTGGCAGAATTGCGCATGCACAATTATTTGTTGGTCCGGAAGGATCTGGAACCTTACCAATGGCTTTGGCTTACGCTCAATATATTTTGTGCAGCAATACCAATGGCGAAAACCAAGGCGGAAACGATTCCTGTAATATAAAATTCAAGAATTTTTCACATCCCGATTTGCATTTTGCTTTTCCTGTTACCACGAGCGATAAAGTAAAAAGTAAACCCGTGTCGAGTTTTTATCTTGAAGAATGGCGAGAACTTTTGAAGCAGCAACCTTACGGCAACCTTTTTGATTGGTACAAAATGCTTGGCGTGGATAATAAACAAGGGCAAATTGGTGTAGATGAAGCATTGCAAATTGTGAAATCGCTAACACTTAAATCTTATGAAGGTGGCTACAAAGTAATGCTGATTTGGATGGCGGAAAAAATGAACACAGCAAGTGCCAACAAACTGCTGAAACTTATTGAAGAGCCACCAGAAAAAACCATTTTTATTCTTATTGCTGAAGATGAAGAGCAAATTATTAATACGATTCGTTCGCGCTGTCAGATTTTACATTTTCCGCCTTTAGCTGAAGAAGCTATTGCTGAAGCTTTAGTTAAAAATTACCATATTGAGCAAGCGGTTGCCACTAAAATTGCACATCAGTCCAACGGGAATTACAACAAAGCTTGTGATTTAATTTATCAGGATAGTGAAGATATTCAATTTGAAAAGTGGTTTGTTATTTGGATTCGTTCGGCATTTAAAGCCAAAGGCAATAAAGCGGCTGTTCACGATTTAATTTCTTGGTCTGAGGAAATTGCCAAGACAGGACGTGAAACGCAGAAGAAATTTCTAGCGTTTTGTTTGAATTATTTCAGACAAGCCTTACTGCTCAATTATAAAGCTGATGAATTGGTCTATTTAGAACCAAAATCAGACGATTTTAAACTAGAAAAATTTGCACCTTTTGTTCATGATTCTAATATTATGGAAATTTCAGAAGAGCTTCAGGATGCTATTTATCATATTGAGCGCAATGGGAACTCTAAAATTATTCTCACGGATTTATCTATAAAACTGACGCGTTTATTACATAAAAAAAGCCAAGCTTCTTAGGCTCGGCTTTATCGTCTAACAAATTGTTATTTTATTTTTCTTCAGTCGCTTCTTCTGCTGTTTCTTCTTCAGTTTTAGCTTCCTTTCCGTTATAAGATTCGTTAATGGCTTCAATGACATTTTCTGTAATATCTTTGGCTTCGTCACCATATACAACACTTCCTGCTTGGTTTTTTCCAAGAATAAACGTATAACCGTTCTTCTTGCCGTAACCTTCCACAAATTTGTTCATTTTCGAAATTACAGAATCCATTTCCGTACTGAACATTTGTTCCATTTGTTGTTGTTGCATTTGCATTTGTTGCTGAACAGGTTGCCATTTTTGTGAAAAGGCTTGGGATTCTTCCTGTTGTTTCTGTGGCGACATTGTAGCTAAACGTTGTTGTATAGATTGCATTTCCATTTGATATGTTCTAGCAATACTGTCACGTTGCTTTGAAAAGTTTTCATTTTGGGTTTTAAACTTGTCCTCAATGTCAATTTTCATTTGATAATCATTAATCACTTTTCCATTATCAATAAATGCGATTTTTTCTTGTTCTTGGCAAGATGCTGCAAAAACCAAAACAGCTAAACTTAAAATTATTTTCTTCATTGTATTTTCTATTAATTTTGTGCAAATGTATAAAAGTTAGGTTGTGTTTTCCCAAAATATTTAAGTATTCATGTTTTCTATTGACATTATAGAGTCGTATTAATATATCCTATGGAAAATGAAGCTAAATAAAGCGATTTAAGGACAATTCTAATTTTTTCCGTGCATTTCCTTCTTAGTAAGGCTAATTTGAGACGAAACGCATTCTAATCAAGAATTAGCGTTCTTTAAGACATAAATGTGCGAAGAATACTCTTTTGAACGTTTCGCTTTACGATTAGACTGCCATCCTATCCAAAATGCCTTCATAGGATTCATACTTCCAGATTTATATTTTTCTGAAAGCAAACAGACATAATAGGCATCAAATTTCATGGGCAAAGTATTGACCAATGTCATATTTTCTTTTTTGAATAATTCTGAAATCGAAGTTTTAGAAAAATGCCAAAGATGTCTGGGAACATCATAAGCTGCCCAAAAGTTTTTATAATATTCCGCATCGTAACTTTTATAATTAGGAACCGCAATCACTAAAGTGCCGTTTGGTTTTAAAAGTTTTTTGAATATTTCAGTATGCATTTCCAAATTCGGCAAATGTTCCAACACATGCCAAAGCGTAATGACGTCAAAACTGTGAGGTTTTAGTTTTGATAATTCTTCGGATTCAAAAACGGCATTGTTGGTTTTTGAATTGGCAATTCGCCGTGCACTTTCATTGGGTTCTATTCCTATTATTTTCCAATTAGCCTTTAAAGCTGTTTCTAAAAAATCGCCCGTTCCGCATCCCATATCTAAAAGTGTCTTTGATTCTGATTCAAAAGAATTGATCAATTTCAATTTTCGAGTTAAAGAAATTTCTCTCACTTTATGGTAGGCAAATTCTAGCAGGTTTCGCTTCGTATCGGTATGCGAAATGTAGTCTTCACTTTTGTAGTAATCCGATAATTTTTCTTCTTCGGGTTGTGGATATGTTTCGAGCATATCGAGTTCCTTGTTGTGTAATAATTGGAACTGCTCTTTGGAAACGGAATGGTCTTTGAGGGTTAGGTATGTTGATTTTTTATTTGCCACGAATACACAAATGATTAATTCTACTATTACTTTTTATTTTTTAATTCAATTTTTCGTCCATCAGAATCTTGTAAAATTGCAATTTCGCCCCATTCAGTTTTACTTATTTCAGATATGATTTTCCAGTCGGAATTTTCAATATTCCTAAGGGTCAATTCCAGATTCCCAACCTCAATTCCGAGTCTTATAGAATTGTCTGCTTCCTTCATCGATTTAGACAAAGGATAAATTTCAAATACAAATCCTTCCTTTTCACTTGCGTAATGTAATGATCCATTTCCGTGTTGATGATAATTAAATTGAAATCCTATTTTTTCATATTGAATTTTTAACTTATCAGGATTTGATGTTCTGATTACAAGTAGATTTATTTTCATATTGAAACAATTGTTTCTCGAGGAACATATTTTTTTTATTTCAAATAACACCCCTAAAGTCCCCTCTAGGGGACAATTTACGGATTCACATAAGGATAAATCAATTGCAGTATTCTTTTAAAACAATCATTTAAACCGTAAACCAGTACGCTACATTTGGTTATTCGGATGGTCCCCTTGAGTCCCGATAGCTATTGGGATTAGGGGTGTTTTAAAATGCATTGTCATAATTGTTTCACGTGGAACATTCGTTTATTTATTCACGAGGTTCCTGCTTTCGCAGGAATTTAACGTCCCAAATAAACCAACAACACAGAAATATCATTCGGATTTACACCACTGATTCTAGACGCCTGAGAGATAGTTACAGGTTGAATCTTACTCAATTTTTGCCGTGCCTCAATACTCATGGATTTCAGTTTCGAATAATCAAAATCCAGAGGAATCTTTAAATTTTCAAGCCTATTCAATTTATCAGCATTGTTCTTTTCCTTTTCTATATATCCAGAATATTTGACTTGTATTTCTGTTTGCTCGATAACTTCGGTGTCTAAATCATGTTCTTGAATATAAGATGCAACAGCATCAAATTTTCGTACATCCTCAATCGTAATATTTGGTCTCGCATACAACTTAAACATTTTGTCTTGTTGTTTTACAGGTGCTGAATTCTTTAATTCCAGCACAGGATTTGCCTCTTCAGGCGTCACACTGGTATCTCTGAAAAATTGAACAAAGGCCTCAGATTTAGATTCCTTTTCCTCCATGCGTCTCAACCGTTTTTCAGATGCTAATCCCAATTTATAACCTTTCGGTGTCAACCTAAAGTCAGCGTTATCTTGTCTTAAAAGTGTTCTATACTCCGCACGAGATGTAAACATTCTATAAGGTTCTTCAGTTCCCTTAGTAATCAAATCATCGATTAAAACACCGATATAAGCTTCATCTCTTTGCAACGTAAACGCATCCTTCTCCTGAACTTTCAGACTGGCATTTATTCCAGCCATTAGGCCTTGAGACGCTGCCTCTTCATAACCGGTTGTTCCATTTATTTGTCCAGCGAAATACAGCCCTTCAACGAGCTTAGTTTCTAGGGTATGTTTTAACTGTGTTGGTGGAAAATAATCATATTCAATAGCATAACCTGGTCTGAAGAATTTCACATTTTCGAAGCCAACGACTGAACGTAATGCTTTAAATTGAACATCTTCAGGTAACGATGTGGAAAATCCATTGATGTAATACTCACAGGTATTCCAACCTTCGGGCTCTACGAATAATTGATGCCTATCTTTATCCGCAAATCGATTTATCTTATCTTCAATAGATGGGCAATAACGCGGTCCCACACTTTTAATTCTTCCATTAAACATTGGCGAACGGTCGAAACCTTCACGCAACAAATCATGAACTAATTCACTCGTGTAAGACATATGACAAGACCGTTGTTCTTTTAATGGTTTTGTAGTATCTAAATAAGAAAACTTTTCAGGAAATTCATCTCCTGGCTGTTCTATCATTTTGGAAAAATCCAAAGAACGACCATCCACTCTTGGTGGTGTTCCGGTTTTCATTCTGCCCGATTCAAAACCTAAATTTACGAGTTGTTCCGTGATTCCAGTTGCTGCTCTTTCACCAGCTCTTCCACCACCGAAATTTTTATCACCTATATGGATTAATCCATTAAGAAAAGTTCCGTTAGTAAGCACGACACTTTTGCCTTTCACTTCAACGCCTAGGGATGTTTTAACACCCACTACTTTACCATCTTCAACTAAAAGTCCTGAAACCATCTCCTGATAAAAATCGAGATTCTCGGTGCCTTCCAAAAGCAAACGCCAGTCTTCAGCAAAACGCATTCTATCGGATTGCACTCTTGGACTCCACATCGCAGGACCTTTAGATTTATTAAGCATCTTAAACTGAATCGCCGAAGTATCAGAAACAATACCGCTATAGCCGCCTAGCGCATCAATCTCTCTTACTATTTGCCCTTTGGCAATTCCTCCCATAGCTGGATTGCACGACATTTGGGCAATATTTTGAAGGTTCATCGTAATTAACAACGTCTTACTTCCCATATTCGCAGCGGCAGCAGCAGCTTCACTTCCTGCATGGCCAGCTCCTACAACTATAACATCATAAACATCATTAAACATATAGCAATTCTTTTTGTTCCACGTGGAACAATTATACTCCTTAGAAATAAGGAATATTTTTTATTAAACAAATTTGAGAAAACTAACTATCCCTTTTAACAAAGAATTTTTCAGCCCGCGAATATACAACGAAATCATAACTATAAATTTCGTTTAGCTAAATAGTAATCTTCTTTTGAACGCATCAACTTTACCTCATCTTCAGATTTGTCCTTATAACCACAATAGTGCAAAATACCATGAATTATAACTCTTGTCATTTCATTTTCAAAAGACACCTCAAAATCAGACGCATTTTCCTTTACTCTATCTACAGAAATATAAATCTCGCCATGTAGTTCCTTTCCTACTGAATAGTCAAAGCTAATAATATCTGTTAAAGTATCATGATTTAGGAAATCAACATTCAATTGGTGTAAATAATCGTCTGAACAGAAGATGTAATCTATATCTCCAACTTTGCACTTTTCTTCTAAAATCGTTTTGGTAATCCAATCGGAAATATCCGTTTCCTCTCTTAAACAAAAATCAGTTTCGTAATTAAAATTAATCATTAGCCTTTTTAAAATACTCTTGAATCTTCTTCTTAAAATGATTCTGCAAAGGTAAGGCCTGACGATTTAAAATTTCAGTCGTATTAAAATATTGTTTTGCAGTTAGAATCTGACTTGGGTTCTTCTGGTTAAATTCCTCCTTATTGGTTTCTGATTTCCGATTAGTGTCTTGACCTTGCATAAACGTTGCATTTTCCAACTTTAACAACTGATGCTGCAGATCCATCATTTTTTGAAGTGTTTGATTGGTAAAACCCGTATTTAACAAGTCTAATTCAATATCTTCCATTTGTTTGATCAATTCACCCGCAGATTCAATCTTTCCTTCTTTTGCCAATCGATCTTCCAAAGCTTGACGTAACTGCTGCTGTTGTTGGTAAATCTTGAATAATTTACCATTCTGTTCTTCACTTCCGCCTTCGCCATAACCGTCGTTCTTTTCTCCTTCGCCATTGCCATCAGATCCATCACCACTATTTTTACCGCTTTTACCATTCTTTCCGTCTTTTCCTTCTCCATTATCACCTTCTCCCCCATCACCTTCTTTTTGGCCGCCTTGATTGCCTTCACCCTTTTGCTCTCCATTTTCGCCAGACTTTCCGCCTTCGCCACCTTTTCCTTGTTGTTCGCCACTTTGGCCCTTCTCACCACTTTTACCGCTTTCGCCCTCTTTTCCATCCTTACCTTGCTCGCCTGGTTTATCTCCTTCGCCTTCTTTTCCCTCTTCTCCAGGCTTCTCACCTTCATTTCCTTCTTCTCCCTTTTTTCCTTCCTCTTGTTTTTTAACGCCCTCTTCCATTTCCTTGTTCAACTCTTCTTGGGATTTAATAATATCCGGTAATTGCGAATCGCCTTCCCCTTGACCAGGCGACGGGTTCATTGACATTTCCATATTATCTAAAACATCACTTAAAAAACTCGCCAATTCATTGGTTGATGTTACAGCATATTGTTGTGCACCGACACCTTGATATAATCTGTTTTCAGAAAGTTGTTCTAGGGCTTTGTCGATGTTAAAATAGACCTCAGTAATTTGGGAATTGACCTTTTCAGAAATTTTTGGTTGCCTTAAGGATAAGGCAAATAAACTATCGTCAATATGTTCAAAATGTTCTCTTAAATTACTTTGCTCAATGATATACTTTCCGTAATTGTTATTATTGATGCCGATGCTTTCAAATGTCTCCATAAGACCCTCTTGATCAAATGAATAGAGTAACAAATTCTCTAGTATTTGACGTAAGGCATCAATGTCTTCAGACATTTGGTCGCCACCACCGCCGCCTCCTGCTGCCATTTTCATCATCTCGCTCATTTGCTTTAGCTTCTTAGCGGCCTTTTTTTGATTTTCCTTCGCTTTATTTTGTTGCTCCTGGGCTTCTTTAGGTTGCGTTTTAGACTCGCTCTCTTCTTTCTTTTCTAGTGCTTCTTTCGCTTCTTTTTGATCGAACTTTATTTCATCCTCCAAAAATTCATCCCTAGCAATTTTCATTGGTTTTTGAAGTTGCCTGTCCTCGCGTTTCAACTCTTCAACATCTTTTTGAAGTTGATCAAAATCATTATTCAACTTTTCCTGCGCTTCTTTGGTGTTTTCTTTGTCCTTTTCTGCTAATTTTTCCTGTTCTTCAGCTAATTTTTCTAATTCGCTGGAGACTTTTTCTGCTTTCTTCATCACATAAAACCGCTTGGTCAGTTCCAAAAGCTGTTTCATGCTGCGTTTCTTATTCTTATTTTGTTTAGCTAATTCTTCAAGTTTTTGAGTGAATTCCTCTTTATTGATTTTATCCTTTAACTCTTCCAGTTCTTTTAAAAGTTCTTCATCTTTCTTGAGTTGTTCTTCATTTTCTTTTAAACGCTCTTTTAAGTCCTCTTTAAATTGATCATCTTTCTTTTCGTCTTGTTGATATTCCTCCAAATTATCCTGAAGCTTTTTGTTGAAATTTTTCATCAATTGCTCCTGATTTTTCTGACGTTTTAAGAACTCCTCAAATTTCTTCTTGTCATTAAAATTGAGGCTTTCTTTTTCCTTTTGCGTTTTTGATAATTCTTCGAGCTTTTTATCTTGCTCTTGAAGCTTATCAAACGTTTTACTGATGTCTTTTATGGTTTCGTTTTGCTCATTGAGTTGTTTCTGTTCTTCTTCATCTTTGGTTAATTTTCGGTAATTAAAAACAGAACTTTTGGTGCGTTTGTAATTGTGAATGGCATCGTTGTCAAACACTTCAAAATAAAGTTGGTAACTAAGCCCTTCTTCCAAATTAAATTGATTGGGAAAGGCACTGACAAACTCACTGAAATTTGATTTTGAAATACTAATGGGCTCAACCACCTTTTTGGATTCATCCTCAGCCGGATAATACACCAATTGCAGCTTAGTTAACCCGTAGTCATCGCTCGCTTGTCCATAGAAATAAAGGCTTTGCTGATCTATTGAGTCTTTTTGAACCTTAATATTCAGCTCTGGATAAATATCTTTGACAACGTTGATATTGTATGCTAAATTTTCGTAATCCTTTAGGTCGTTATTACTAGTTGTAATGCTGTAATTATAGTTTTTGTAGAGTCGTTTTGACGCTTCAAAATTGCCCTTCTCACTTGCTTGAAAACTTAAAGTATCTTCGGCATAAATATGCACTCCTGTAGTTGATTTTGTTTTGGCTTTCCAGGTCACATTCGTACCTTCAGGAATGACAGCAGAACCTGTACTCTTCAAAACCTCATCTTGCTTTTTAGTGTGAGCAGGATAGTCTAAAACCATTTCAAAATTTACAAGGTTTGGTGTATTGACCACATTTAATTTATAAGGTTTTGAAGTCACATCATTCGCAGAGAGGGTAAATTCTACAGCTTCTTTAGGTAAACTAAAGGTGTATTGAAATTCGCCGGCTGCAACTTGCTGTAAAAAGTAAGATTGACCGTTGAATTTGATTTGGGCGTTTTCGGGAATAACATTTCCAACGGTTGATACTTTTAATTTAAAGTCTTTATTCTCAATGGCCTGCAAGGGTTGGTTCAATACAAAAAACTGAAAAGGTGCAGGTGGTTCGTAAGCCGTTTTATAATTTACGACGCGTTCGTAACTATCACTAAACCAATTAATTTTTCCTGTTAAAAAGGATAATAGTAGAATAGCAACCGGAATCGCTGCATACTTTAGATATTTGGTATTCGATTTGAAATTTATGGCCGATTTAAAAGGTATAGGCTGCAATTCTTGCGATTTCTGCTCTATACTAGCAATTAATAAGTCCGATTGCTGTTGGTTTTTGTTGAGTTGAAGCACATTCAGCAATTTATCATTGACTTCTGGAAAATGATTGCCGATTAATTTGGAGGCGGTTTCAAAATTGATGCCTTTTCGCAATTTGAACAAATGAGCCAATGGAATGGCTATGAATTTTACGAATAATGCCAATTCTACGGCAATAAAAGTCCAGAATAATAGGGTTCTGGCTGTTGGATTGAGCCATAAGACGTATTCTACGAATAATGTGATAATAAGGTACAGTAAACCAATGGCGAAAAATAGGATGGCTCCTTTTAGTAGTTCATTGGTGTAATACCTTTTAATGAACTGTTCTAATTTTTGTTTTATGGTATTGAAATTGCTCATTTAATATTTTTTTCTTTTTCTCTGTTCATTTTGCCATGATGCAAAACGAACCAAAAAATCTAAACGATTTGTTAGGAAATTGCAAGCAACATTCGCTGATACATTAAAAATTCTATTTCCTTATATTATCTAATGTTCCGATCCTAAATTTCATAAATTAACTCTATTTATGGCTCATTATTTCTGAAAATCGTTGAGTCCGACTTTGTCGGAACTTTGGTACTTTACAATCTCTTGGTTTTCGTTTTATGATAATGTAACTTTAATTATAATTTTTTTAACCTTGCTTACTCTTGGGTTTCATTGTTTACATCTCAAAGCTAATACATCAGTCCTCACTCATCACTCACAACTTACTAACTGCCTAATCTACAATTTTATTTTATATCGAATTATTAAAAAGTGATAAGATTCTGTTAATACCGCGCGATTTGATGTTAAAGGTATAGCAAAAAACTTAACGCTTCATGCTTCCAACTTCGAAGCTATAATTTTATCTTTGTACGAGATTCTGAAATAAATTCAGGATGACAAACTATTTCTATTATTCAGTTATGTCTAAAAAAGTACGTGTGCGTTTTGCACCAAGTCCAACAGGACCCTTACATATTGGTGGTGTAAGAACCGCTTTATTCAACTATTTATTTGCCAAGAAACATGGTGGCGATTTTGTACTCCGAATTGAGGATACAGACCAAAACCGTTATGTAGAAGGTGCCGAAGCTTACATTGTTGAAGCATTAAATTGGTGCGGTATCTCCTTTGATGAAGGCCCACATCTGAATGCGCTCAGTGCAGGCAATAAGAACGAAAAATTCGGGCCTTACAGACAAAGCGAACGCAAAGATTTATATAAACAATATGCGGACGAATTAATTGCCAATGGAAACGCCTATTATGCTTTTGATACGGCTGAGCAATTGGATGGTCACAGAAAAGGCCACGAAGCCGAAGGCAAAACCTTCATATATAACTGGCATAACCGTGAAAAAGGCCGTTTAATTAATTCTTTAGTTTTAACTGAGGCGGAAACGAAAGCTAAAATTGAAGCTGGTGAGGATTATGTGATTCGTTTTAAATCGCCTCAAGATGAAACCTTGCATCTTACGGATACTATTCGTGGCCATATGACGATTGATACCAATATATTGGATGACAAAGTTCTTTTTAAAAGCGATGGTATGCCAACCTATCATTTGGCGAATATTGTAGATGACCATCTAATGGAAATCACGCATGTGATTCGTGGTGAAGAATGGTTACCATCTTTAGCCTTACATCAATTATTATATGATGCCTTTGGTTGGGAAGCACCTGAATTTGCCCATTTACCGTTGATTTTAAAACCAACAGGAAAAGGCAAGTTAAGTAAGCGCGATGGCGACAAAATGGGCTTTCCTGTTTTTCCATTAGAATATAGCGCTCCAGATGGCACTATTTCTAAAGGCTATAAAGAAGAAGGTTATTTTCCTGAAGCTGTTGTCAATTTCTTAGCGTTTTTAGGTTGGAATCCTGGAACGGAACAAGAAATATTCAGCTTAGAAGAATTGGTTGCGGATTTTGATTTAGCACGCGTAAATAAAGCTGGTGCACGCTTTGATCCGGATAAAACGAAGTGGTTCAATCATCATTATATGCAACAACAGCTAGATTTGGATTTGGCTGAACAATTTAAAGCGATTCGACCAGAATTGGCGGAAATTGATATCAATTATATCGCTCTAGTGGTCGGGTTAATAAAGGAACGTGCCACATTTGTTCAGGATTTTTGGGAATTGAGCCATTTCTTTTTTACAGCGCCAACATCTTATGACGAAAAAGCAACTAAAAAAGCATTAAAGGATGAAACTCCAGCACTTCTCCAAGAAGTGATTAACATTGTTACAAGAACTAAGGAATTTACGGTTCAGAATTTACAAGCTAAAATCAAAGGTTGGATCACAGAAAACGATATTGGTTTTGGTAAAGTAATGATGCCTTTGCGTTTGGCGTTGGTCGGTGCTTTACAAGGACCTGATGTGTTTGATATTATGTTTATGATTGGAAAGGCCGAAACGATTAAGCGTATTGAGACGCTAATTAAATAGGTTTAATGTATCTACAAACACCTTTCGGGTTTTATAAGAACTGAGCGAAGTCGCAGTCAAAACGTGAAAAGTCTGAAAATCATAAACATGAAATTGTATTTTTTCATTTTAGTATTTAGTCTAAGCTTTTGCACTTCCTGTAAAAGTGAAAAAAAATCGGAATCAGTTTTAGCAACTAAAGAACTGCCTTTACACAATAAAAGGGTATTGATTTTGGGGAATAGTATCACCCAACATGGTGATTATGTGGACTTTATAGAATATTATTTAAGGACACACTATCCTGATAATCAATTAGATATTATCAGTATTGGTTTATCTGGTGAAACTATTTCCGGAACTTCGGAATCTGGTCGGGATTTTCCAAGACCAAATGTGAGAAAACGGTTAGACAGCGCATTGCACATGATAAGCCCAGAGGTTGTTTTGGCGTGCTATGGTATGAATGATGGAAATTACAACCCATTGGACAGTCTGAGGTTTGAAGCCTACAAAAAGGGTGTTTTAGAATTGAAAAGCAAGGTTGAAACGCATGGTGGTCAACTTATTTTGATGACTCCTACGGTTTTTGATCCAAATCCCATTGAAAATCGAGTGTCGAAAGCGGGCGAAACACATGAATATTGGCATCCTTATTTTAAATATAATGATGTTTTAATTGCTTATTCCGATTGGTTATTGAGTTTAGAAACAGAAGCCGTTAAAGTTGTGGATTTACACCATTATCTAGATTCTGTTTTGACAAATATGAAGCTCATAAAATCGGATTCCACGTTCGTTCCAGATGGTGTTCATCCCAATAAAATTGGACACTTCTATATGGCTCAAAAGATTTTAAAGGATTTATATCCTGAAATTTCCACTAAAAATCCAGTTTTGGAAATTGAACATTTAAAAGAAGATTCACTTTATAAGTTAATACGTAAACGACGTGAATTACGCTCTGAAGGTTGGCGAAATTATGTTGGATATACTAAAAATGGAGAAACCGTAAAATCTGATGCTATTTCTTCAGTTAAAGCGGAAGTGGAACTGTTGGATGATGCCATTATGAAATTATACTCTCAATCTAATTAGAATTTAAATTTATTTATTCTATATGTTCATTTTGTCTTGATACAAAACGAACCAATCCCGATAGCTATCGGGACAAAACGATTTGTTAGGAAATTACTAAAGCACCATTCGCCGATACATTTATATTTTTATGTCTTTACAATAATAATTTTCCAATCCTAAATTTTGTAAATCAACTCTATTTATTGCTCATTATTTCTGAAAATCGTTGCTTCGACGCTGTCGAAATTTAGGTGTTGAGTTCTAACTTTCTTTTGGTTTTCATGATATAATATCAAGTTCTTCAGTCTCAACTTTTTCTTAGTGAGACTCTTTGAAAACTCTGAATCTTTGAGTTTGGTTATTTGCCCGAAAATTCTATATAAATCTGTAATTTCGATACTTCGAAAGCGTCATTATATCTTACTTACTATCGACAATTTTATGAGCTAAATTCCATTTAATTAAAATTCAGATAATTATTTGGTAAGACTAACTATTCATCATTGAGGTTCATTTTTCAATTCATTTTCACTTTTCAATTATCTCATTAAAATAACCTACTTTTAGTATTTCTTATTTTCAAACTTAAAAAACACGTTATGGGTAATTTTATCTTAATTCCGATTATATTTTTAGGATTAATCATTTTAGCTTCATCCTTTTTTTTAGTAAAACAACAAACCGCAGCAATTATAGAGCGTTTCGGTAAATTTCAAAGCATTAGACATTCTGGCTTGCAAATGAAAATCCCTTTAGTAGATAAGGTTGCAGGTCGTTTGAGTTTAAAAATTCAACAATTGGATGTTATCATAGAAACCAAAACATTAGATGATGTATTCGTAAAATTAAAAGTTTCTGTGCAGTATAAAGTGGTTACAGAACGTGTTTATGATGCCTTTTATAAATTAGATTATCCGCATGAACAAATTACAAGTTATGTCTTTGATGTGGTACGCGCCGAAGTACCAAAAATGAAATTAGATGATGTTTTTGTCAAAAAAGATGATATTGCCTTAGCCGTAAAAGCAGAATTAAACGATGCCATGATGGATTATGGATTTGATATTATTAGAACTTTAGTTACTGATATTGATCCAGATCCTCAAGTAAAAATAGCTATGAATCGCATAAATGCGGCAGATAGAGAAAAAACCGCTGCACAATATGAAGGTGATGCGCAACGCATATTAATTGTGGAAAAAGCAAAAGCAGAAGCCGAAAGTAAGCGTTTACAAGGTCAAGGTATTGCAGATCAACGACGCGAAATTGCTCGTGGCTTGGAAGAATCCGTGGATGTTTTAAATAGAGTTGGTATTAACTCGCAAGAAGCCTCTGCTCTTATTGTTGTTACCCAACATTACGATACCTTACAGGCTATTGGACAAGAAACCAATAGTAATTTGATATTATTACCTAATTCGCCACAAGCGGGAAGTCAGATGCTCAACGATATGGTCGCTAGTTTTACAGCAAGTAACCAGATTGGTGAAGCTATGAAGGCTCAAAAAAATAAAAAA